>JAQUWF010000104.1 GCA_028692975.1 Lachnospiraceae bacterium | reverse complement strand
GACTACGAGAGTGTGCGGTCAGGCTGATAAGAATGTGCAGTTACAGGCAAGACCGCGCGGTCTGATAGGTGTCAGACGGGATTTTAATTTGCTGTTGCACCCGATTGTAATTCGCCGTCTGACACTCCAGCACATGCACCGGGATCATCATCACCGTGGAATCCTCCACCGCATCCACCATCACATCAAAAACGATGGCATCCAGCAGACCCGCGGCGGACAGCACGCAGACTTCATCCTGAAACACGCGAAACAGCGTCACCTCCCGGCCCTCCTCCGACACGATAAATGCCCGCATCTGCCCGGAAAGAATCAGCAGGATACCATTACATCCCTGATCGCACTGGCGCATCTGCATGCCTTTTTCATAGTCTATCTGATGGCTGTTGGTCTGAATCATCCGTTTTTCATCTTCACTTAATATTTCCCAAAAAGGGATAAACTTTTGAAATATATTCATTTTTTCTCCACAATATTTCCCTTTTTCACATGTTTATCAATCAGCTGCATTGCGTACTCTGCAATTTCTTTGGAACCTCTCTCCGTGGTCTCATGACGCTTCTCTATCTGGGCCCTGCACACATCATGGGTTTTCCAGTCCCCACCATCGTTGGAATCATTTAGAAGCAATGGCTGGAAATTATCCATAGACCGGGCAAAACGTGCTTCTGGCGTGGCATAGTCCTCAAACTCCTCGAACAGATTTCTCAGATCATCCCTCTGATCCTCCGGCAGCAATCCAAAAATCCGGTCGGCGGCTTTTTCTTCCCGCTCCTTTTGGGTTGCCAGACCTTCCTCATCATACGCGTAAGTATCTCCCGCATCGATCTCAACCACATCATGGATCAGCGCCATCATCATGGCCTTTGCCAGATCAATCTCTTCATTGGCATATTCCCGCAAAAGATAGATCATTGCCGCCATATGCCATGCATGTTCCGCATCATTTTCCCGTCTGCCGTGCCCACTCAGATGGGTCTGCCGCAGGATATTCTTTTCTTTATCCAGTTCCAGAATAAATTGAAGCTGCTTTTCAAATCGTTTCTCGTCCATTGGTTCCCTCTCCTGCGCTGTCATTTAAATTGCAGTAAACTGATACTGGATCGTACTTGCGCCGGATACAAACTCCACCACCTGCACCCCATCCACGGTGGTAAATACCTCCTGTACTTCTTTTCCCTCTCGCTTCTTCGCATAAGCAACCACGTCGTCCGTCTCTATCTCATAGAAGTCATAGGTCCTGGGAGATTTCCCTCCACACGACGGCTGCGTCTTTTCTACAATTAATTCATATTCTTTCATTCGGCTTTTCCTCCCGTTTTCATGGCAATCTCTCTGTCCATAGTATACCACTGTCATGAAATTCGGGAAATAGTTGATTTTGAGAATCATATGAAAAATTTAAAGTTCATGTTGACTTAGGGAAAACCTTGTGCTATTGCATACCTAATTTTTTAATGTGCAAAGGGGCACAAGTACCCCGCCTGCAACGCGTGCAACAATCTCACTCTCTTTCTCCGACCAACCATTCTGTTCATTCATGTAATTTTCCTTCCATGGGGCATATACATTTTTTCTATCGCCCCATGCCCCGCGGCCACTATATTGACCTGCTTTTTCATGTTCTTTTCCCATCAAAAGGGCATACACACTTTTTCTGTCCCTCTATGCCCCGCACGACTTATATTAACCTGCTTTTTCATGTTGTTTTCCCATCAAAAGGGCATACACATTTTTTCTCTGTCCCCATGCCCCGTTTATAGCAAATGCCGGGGCATGGCGTATGAATTTTTCTGCCACTGCCCCATTATCCACAAATTCCATGTTATATTTGCAAATACGGGGCAGCACAACTTACTTTTCTTCTATATGCCCCGCCAGCATAAATACAGCAGGTTCCCCAAGAATTTCTCCACTTGAAAGGGCATATACACTTTTTTTCCGCCCCATGCCCCGTTTATAGCAAATGCCGGGGCATGGCGTATGAATTTTTCTGCCACTGCCCCATTACCTACAAATCCCATACTATATTTGCAAATACGGGGCAGCACAACTTACTTTTCTTCTATATGCCCCGCCAGCATAAAGATAGCAGGTTCCCCAATCTTCTTCCCCCATTCACGCCGAATTCCTCCTATTCCGAATACCGGATCTGGTCGATGAGGCTCTGTTTGCGGAAACTTCTTGTGATGCCGTAGGATAATGCAAGCTGGACCGCCGTCACGACGACCAGCAGCAGCACTGCCTGCATGACCGGATATTGGTAATAATGAACATCAAGTATATGCTCCGCTTTTGCATACAGGAACAGCCCATATCCGGCAGCGCTTCCCAGCCCCAGTGACAAGACGAGCACGCCCGCCGTGTAGAACAGGCCTTCCAGCTGCAACATACGGATCAGCTGCTTCCTGGATAGCGCGATAGCCTGCATCACGCCCAGCTCCCGTTTTCTTGTGTGAATACTGCTCACCATGGTATTGAGCAGATTCATTATCCCGATTCCACCCAGAATAATCAGAAATACATAGGCCATAACACTTATAAGGCCTGTCTGTTTTTTGTACTTCTCCAATTCCTGCTCGTAGGTGTCCGTCTCCATATATCCTGCTTGATCCGCCAAACTTTGCAGCGCGGCATAAGCCGTTTCCTTCTGATCTTCCGCCACTTCGATTTCACAGACATTCGTCAAATTATACGAAGTCAGACTCTCCATAACGCTCTTTGGCAGGATAAAATCAGATGTTGTCATCCCATCTGCATAATCCCCCAAAGCCGCGATTTCAAAATCCTTCTCAACCCTTTCATCGCCCACATCCAGCGTCATATGCAGCACATCCCCCACTCCAAGTTCCGGAAAATAATAGGTCATGTATGAATCACTGATAATAATCTGATTTCCCTTTTCCAGTTCCGTCCAATCAACTTTTCCTTCCTTGATGCCCTCTTTCAATGCCTTCTCATAAGTCTGGTCCAGTCCTGTAATATGGGCCCGGAATTCTCCATCCTCTGTGGTCATTCCCTCTATATCTCCTATGAGATAGCTTTTCGTCTTTACGGTTTCAACGCCTTCCACTGCCCTGACCTGCTCCAAAAACGACTCATTCATGGGGTTGTTTTGCTGGATACTGGTCCACTTCTGTTCCGGTTTCAGCTTATCATATTCGACATGATCAATAGAAATCTGATAATCCCCTTCGATGCTGTGCTTTGCAGAGACCACCGGATCGGAGCAGGAAATAATATGCGACATGGTCATAAAAAAGATTCCCGTGGCACTGAGCGTCAGCACCGTGATTATGGTTCGCTTTTTATTCCGTTGCAGGTTCGCCCCGGTGAGCCGAAGCAGATTCAGTTCCGCATATCCTTTCCGTTTCTTTTTCCTGCTCTGTGATGAATCAGCCTGGTAACGCATGGCCTCCACCGGAGATATGGCCGCCGCTTTCCGCATGGGCATGTAGATAGAAAAGATAACCGTCACCAGCGCAACCCCCGCCGCCAGCAGATAGATCCACGGAAGCAGGATCGGCACCTTCCCATCGTTTAATAGATCGAAGCTAGTCTGTGTGTAAGCATCCCCACTGTTCAGATAACGGATCACGCCCATAAGAAATCCCTTAGATATAAAGCTGCTCACAATAAGGCCCACAGGAATGGCAATCAGGGCCACCATCATTCCCTCCCGGAATACAATCTGGCGTATCTGTTTCTTCGTCGCGCCCATAGCCTTTAATTTTCCATATTCCTGTACTTTCGGTATCATGGACACATAATAGATACTGTAAATGGTAAGAATCCCGGCAATCACCACCACCGCCACGATCCCTGCAATGCCGGGATAGGTGCTGGGATCTACATAATTTGCTGCCAAATACTGTTTGTTCATCACAATATCATGCTCAGAGCAGCCGATTGCTGTACCAATATCCGCGCAGCGTGTTTCGATCTGGTCCGTTGTCATATTCTCCGACGCTGCCAGACGCAGCGTTACACGATATTCCCGTTCATTTTCCGGAATCATCATCTCCATATATTCCGGAGCAAACATTGCCGCATACGTTTTATTCTCGTTTGCACTTTCCGCCTGTTTTGCAAAACCACAGATGCGGAAAGTATCCTCCTGCCCATAGCCCAGCATATTTCCTTCATACAGCTGATAAGGGAGCGTGATGGTATCTCCGATCTCCGCCTGCATGCCAAGCTCCGCAAGCATACTCCGGGTGACAACGATCTCGTCTTTCTCCTTTGGGAAATCCCCCTCTTCCAGTTCCTGTTTATTCAGTGAAATGGCTTTGCTGTCCATGGCAATCATGAGCATAGTCGCGTCATCATCGGTGATCTGCCCAAAATCCTCCCGCAGCCCCATCTTTTCAATATCATCAAAAGCCTTTAATTGTTTGATTCCTTCTTCACTGACCCCGCGGAACATAACATGAAAGTTGGGATAATAGGCATTGACTGCCGCATTCTCCAAATGAACGATTCCGAAGCCTATGGTCAATATACTGAAAATCAAAAGTGTTGTCAGCGCGATGGCAATCCCGCATAAAATATTCCGTCCCTTATTCTGTCTTACATTGGCAAGTGCTATCTTCGTCACAGTCTTCATGAGTTCACCACCTTGCCGTCTTCAATGACCAGAACCCGGTCGGCCATCTGTGCGATTGTCTCGTCATGGGTGATCATTACCAGCGTCTGTCCATAATCCCCGACACAGCTCTTCAGCAGAGAAATAACCTCGATCTCAGTCCTGGAATCCAGGTTTCCCGTGGGTTCGTCAGCCAGGATTATAGCCGGCCGCGCCGCCAGTGCCCGCGCGATAGCCACTCTCTGTTGCTGCCCGCCGGATAAGGTAGACGGCAGCGCATGGATCTTATCCTCCATACCGATCCTCTGGATAATGTCCATGACAAAATCATGATCCACCTTTTTTCCGTCCAGCCCAATGGGAAATACAATGTTTTCCCACACATTTAACGAAGAAATAAGATTATAGCTCTGGAAAATAAATCCTATTTTTCTTCTGCGGAATATTGCCAGTTGCTCATCCTTCAGGTCGAAAATGTCTTTTCCCCCGATCAGCACTTTTCCAGAATCCGGTCGGTCCAGGCCACCCAGCATATGAAGGAGCGTACTCTTTCCAGAGCCGGACCGTCCTACGATGGCTGTAAATTCCCCCACCGGGATCTGAATATCTGTGTGGTCGATGGCCCGCACTACGTTTTCGCCCTGTCCGTAATATTTCACAAGATCTTTCGTTTCTAATATTGGTTTCATATAATCCTCCTCTTTTCATCCCATGGATCATCTGCTCTGTCGGCGATATCCTGATGTTTTATATTACTATATCAAATCAGACTTACAGAACACTTACAGAAACCATAACAGAATTGTAAGAAAGTGATTATATATTTCTTAAAGGCAGGGTCACACGGAAAATGCTGCCTGTGGGATATCCGGCTTTCACACTGACGGTTCCGCCCTGCTCTTCCACGATTTTTCTCGTGAGATACAGCCCCACACCTGAGCCCTCCTGCCCGTTCACCAGTTGATCATTCCCTCTGTAGAAACGTTTGAAAACGCTGTTGGCCTCTTCCGGTCGGATCCCGATCCCCTGATCCACGACTTCAATCAGCATGTAGGAGGTCAATGTGCTGACACGCATCTGGATCTCGGTGTGCTCCGGCGAATATTTCACGGCATTATCCAATAGATTCGCAAAAGCCTCTTGTGTCCACTTAGCATCCAGGACCAGCGTTGTATCTGGGAATTTTTCCATGGAGATATCGATGTTTTTATCAAAGGCTTTCATATAGACGCTGTTCACCGCCTGAGTCAGTATTTCCTTGAGGCTGCATGGGGCTGGCTGTAGCTGGATCAGTTTTGCTTCCAACTTGGAAAGATTCAAAAGAGACTCCAGCAGCCGCTCCAATCGCTGCATTTCTTCATATCCCTTCTGCTCGAAGCCCTGTTTTTCCGCTTCGGTGAGAGCGGTGGTCTGGGCGATCTCATACCCCATTTTCAACGAGGCAATGGGTGTCTTTAATTGATGGGAAATGTCGGTGATCAGTGCTTTTGTCTCCTGTTCCTCACGGGCAAGCTTTTTTGTCACCTTTTCAAAGCGCACCTCTAATTCATCCTGCTGCTGTCTTTGACGCTGGGTTTCCATTTGCACTTTCGACAGTTGTCTTCGCTCCGTTATGAAAAATCCTGCGAAACCTGCCATCCCCAAAAGCAGGACGGCACCCATTCCATATAGGTATTCCTTCGCAGAGGAATACTTTTCGGATGCATAACCGTATTTGCCTGCCAGTTCCGCGCCCTTCTGCCCATATGTTTCCCGCTGCTCTGCCGTCAGATCCTCTCCCGCCTCGTCCTTTCCGTAAAAGCTCTTCACCAGTTCTGATTCTAATTCCGGATTGGCAGTCACCTGATTGCCCAACATAATCTGTTGCTGGTTCTTCTCCGCCTGCACCAGCCTATACGCCAGCAAGCCTTCCGCGGCCGCAAGCAGGAAAAGCAGCCCCGCGAACAAGGCTACTCTCTGATATTTTCTTCGGTCCATATATATCCCATCCCCCTTACATTTCGGATCACATCAATTCCCAGTTTTCCTTTCAGACGGCTGATATTGACCGGAACGGTGTTATCATCCACGAACTGCCCATCCACATCCCAGATATGTTCCAATATCTGCTCTTTCGAGACGATCTTGCCCGCATGTTCCATGAAATACATGAGCAGCTGCAGTTCCTTTTTACTCAATGCCAGTTCCTCCGGCCCTTGTTCTCCTATACGGAACGCTTTCATTTCTTCATAGGATACCATCACACTGGCCGAACTGATGCGTGTTTTCGGCACATCCTCCATGCGGCGCATACATGCATGTACCTTGGATACCAGCACCATAAGGCTGAATGGCTTCGTCACATAGTCATCCGCCCCGATATCATACGCAAGCACCATATCGATCTCCGTATCCATGGCGGTCAGGAAAATAATATACACATTACTCCTCTTGCGTATCCCTGCACAGAAGTCCAGTCCATTTCCATCGTTTAAAGTAATATCACTGATAATAAGGTCCACCTGGTTGGCCGCAAACAGCCGCTCCGCCTCCGACACGCCAAAAGCTGGCAGGACATGATACCCTTCCTTTTCCAGTTTAAAAGCAATCCCATGATTCAAATTCTCATCATCTTCCAGTAATAATATCTGTTTCATTTTTCCGATCCACCACCCTTTCCTTATCTATTGAAAACATTGTAACAACTGCACTCTGTTTATGCAAATAAAAAAACTGCTCCTCGTTTTCCTGCCAGTTTTTCATCTTATCACTCGCAAATACATTTGAACCCGCAGGGTGATGTTATGGGCCTATATTTCACTTGCTCAATTCATTTTTCTTACTACGGGGCATATGCATTTTTTCTGTCCCTCTATGCCCCGCGCGACTTATATTAACCTGCTTTTCCATGCGCTTTTTCCATCAAAAGGGCATACACATTTTTTCTGCTCCCCCATGCCCCGCGCGCCCTATATTAACCTGCTTTTCCATGTTCTTTTCCTATCAAAAGGGCATATACATTTTTTCTGCTCCACCCTGCCCCGCAGCCCCTATATTAACCTGCTTTTTCATGCTCTTTTCCTGTTGAATGGGCATACGCACTTTTTCTGCTCCTCTATGCCCCGCTTACAGTAAATACCGGGGCAGCACATATGCATTTTTCTGCCACTGCCCCATTGTCCACAAATCCTATACCATATTTGCAAATACAGGGCACCACGACTTACTTTTCCCCTCTATGCCTTGCCAGCGTAAATATAGCAGGTTTCCCAAGAATTATCCCCCACATTCCCCAAAAGCGCGCAGCAAAAAAGCCGTCCCCCGAGCTCCAACTCTCAGAAAACAGCCTTTTAAATGCGCCTCCAGGGGGTTCCCCTACATTACAGGCAAAATACGCTATAAAGTGGCACCGACTTAATATTATTCACAAAGCCAAAATTTCTTGTAGAAATCCGCACTGCATATGCAGGTTCATATTTATTCATATACACCATAAGGCTTTTTGCTTTTACATGATCCCCCGCTTTACATTCAACAGGGATCACATGATTGTCTTTTTGAATCAGAAAATCAACTTCTGCCGTATTGTCCGATTCCCAATAATTTAAGTTATATCCATTTGTTTTCAGCGCAACAGAAACATAATTTTCCGTAAGAATCCCTCGAAAATGCTCTGTTTCCCTGCTTTGCATCGCTTCCAGGGTCATCCCCATCCTTGCCGACATAATACCCATGTCGCTGTAATACAATTTGAAAGCCGTCAAATCCTGATACGCCGCAACCGGGAAAAAGCCCTGACTGCATTTCATACATTTATTCACGATACCTGCATGGATCAGCCAGTCTATGGCATCGCCGTATTGCGAAGCACGAGCACCAGACTTGATTAGTTTATACTGAAATTTTTTCGAATCTTTTGCCAGTTGCATGGGAAGCGAATCGTATGCCGCAAAGATGCGCACCGTATCCCCCCTATCTGCATATTTCGTCATATCCGCAATATATGAATTCAACAACATTTGCCTGATTTCATCCTGCCTGATCGGACTATTTCTGGCAATATCCGCATTTACGGCTGCTGGCATGCCTCCTACAATGCAATAATGTTGAAACTCCTGCAGTGCTTCATTATGCAATACCTCTTTCATAGGCTGATTTTTTTCAAAATGAATGCGAATCATATCCACCAATGCTTCCTTGCCTTTTGCCCACAGCACTTCCTCCAAGTCCATGGGATACATGGTCAGCATCTGTACCTTCCCCACCGGAAATGAATATTTCTCATGATTCAATGCCACCCCCAGAAGACTTCCGGCCGCAATGACATGATATTCCGGCGCTTCTTCGGTAAAATATTTTAACGATGTCAATGCGCGTTCGCACATCTGTATTTCATCAAAAATAATCAGGGTATCTTCCGGTACGATCTGCGCCCGAAAATACTTTTCTAAAATTGGAATCAAATAATCCGGATGAATATCCACTTCAAAATATGCACTGATTTTCTCATCCATCTCAAAATTTATATAAATAGTATTCTTGTAATGTTCTTCTCCAAGTTCTCGCATAACATATGTTTTTCCGACCTGTCTTGCCCCATAGATCAACACAGGCATACGCTCCCCAGTCTGCTCACTCCAGGCAAGAAGTTTTGTCATAATCTTTCGTTTCATCGGCATACACCTCCTGATTCGAGTATAACATGCTTATTTGCTTTCGTCAATTTTAATGCAATAACGAACATTTTTTCATATGAATAAATGTTCGCAGTTGTCGGCACCACTATCTTATTATATGCAAATTTAAAATTACTTAATCTGTCCTGCCGATGTTATAGCCTTATATTTTGACTGTTCTATCTTTTTCTTCCCATGGAGCATATACATTTTTTCTGTCACTCCCTGCCCCGCGTCCGCTATATTAACCTGCTTTTCCATGTTCTTTTCCGGTTGAAAGGGCATACACATTTTTTCTCCTCCTCCATGCCCCGCGTCCGCTATATTAACCTGCTTTTCCATGTTCTTTTCCGATTGAAAGGGCATACACATTTTTTCTCCTCCTCCATGCCCCGCGTCCGCTATATTAACCTACTTTTCCATGTTCTTTTCCTATCAAAAGGGCATACACATTTTTTCTCTGTCCCCATGCCCCGCTTATAACAAATTCCGGGGCACTACGTATGAATTTTTCTGCCACTGCCCCATTGCCCACAAATCCCATGCTATAATTGCAAATACAGGGCACCACGACTTACTTTTCTTCTATATGCCCCGCCAGCATAACTATAGCAGGTTCCCCAAAAATCCCTCCACATTCCCCAAAACGCACAGCAAAAAAGCCGTCCCCGCGACTCCACCTTCGCGAAAACAGCCTTTTTCCACTTTTTTCTCACACATTCAAGTTACGCTGATTCATTTCTCCTATTCCGGTCAATACTTGAATATCCTCCAGGTGCCAATCGTAATTTTCCTGATAACACATTTCAGTTTTTCTCTTTTTAAAAATCCGAAACGGCTCCGTATTTGTATTATCATATACATGACATACGTCACAGCACTTTCGGAAACAATGCCAGTGCCTTATCATAACGGCTCAAAATTTTTTCTTCAGGTACATCATGCCCGCCTACTGCTACTCTTCCTCTAATTCGTTCAACATTTACCTGTGGATCTGCCGTTAGAATATAAAAGCAGCGAATAAAATATCCCACATTTTTCGCCCTCTGCAACAGTTTCAGATTACGATCCGTAGACAAAACAGTCTCAAAACAAAAATCCTCATTGTTTTCCAGGCGCTTCTCTCGCATCTTCTCTGCCATCTGCGCAGCTTCCAGGTCAGAGAAATCCAGAATTGATTTGATCTCATCTGCATTAATATATTTATATGGTGGTTTAATCAACGCTGTAATAGTGCTTTTACCTGATCCATTCGGTCCTGCAAAAAAGGTAATTTCAGGCTTTTTCTTTGATTCTTTCACTATACCGCCCTCTTTTCCTGCCGCTGGAAACCTTTACCATTTCCCCATCAGGCATCTCATGATAAATGTCTCCCGTTTCTCTATCATATCGAACGATTGGCGCATTCATTGCTTTTCTTTTCTCTAAGTCCAACGATACCGCCTTCTTAACTCTTTTTAATAAATCCTTTTCAGACATAGTAATATCTGCTTCCATATGATTCACCTCTTCCACATGCATCATCGTTAAATAACAATATAACTATTTTTCTTATATTATGATAATACCACATTCAAAAAAATATAACCAGCAAAAAAGCCGTCCCCCGAGCTCCAACTCTCAGAAAACAGCCTTTTAAATGCGCCTCCAGGGGATCGAACCCTGCACACCCTGATTAAGAGTCAGGTGCTCTACCAAATGAGCTAGAAGCGCGTTTATGTGATTGTGCGCTTTTTGTAGCGCAAAAATAATTATAATAAATATTGCTGCAAAAAGCAAGTGCTTTTTTGTATAAATTTAATATTTTTTACTTTTCTTGCAAAAACGCTGGCGTAAAAGGGCAATTTCGGTGGATTTCACACGAAAACTGCCCTTTTGTCCAGCGGTTCTACAATATAGTGTTTTAATTAAAGAAGTGCCGCAATGGCTTTGTCCATGGTTGCTGGGTCAGTACCGCCTACGATGGTATTCACTACCTCTCCGTTTTTGAAGAATAAAAATGTAGGGATGGACATAACACGGTTCGCTTTGGCAACCTGATCTGCCTGATCCACGTCGGCCTTGCAAACTTTGACTTTACCAGCATATTTTTCTGCCATCTCTTCCACAACAGGTGCCATCATCTTGCATGGTCCGCACCATACTGCGAAACAGTCCAGCATTACCGGCATATCCGATTCAATTACTTCTTTTTGATAATTATCATTGGTTATTTCTAACATCATTTGTCCTCCTTTACCTAATCACTGCGTTTATTAAAAAAACCTGCCAGTTTGTCAAACGACTTCTGTATACGCAGCAGTTTCTT
>JAQUWF010000010.1 GCA_028692975.1 Lachnospiraceae bacterium | reverse complement strand
AAATGATAGAGCACCGCCCAGCTTTCCTTCTCCGCTATAATACGGTTAAACTCTTCCGGCGAATGATTCTTCGCAATATCTAAGAGTACCTCTTCCACTTCTCCGTCACTGTAGAGATCTCTGCCCGGATAATACGTATAATCCAGCACTACATTTCCTATAGTTTCCCGCATATTTTCACCCCATGCTTATCATCAAAAGTTGTAACTGTTCCGTACCTGACCAGTCACAAAATCTTTTCTATCCCAGATGTATCTTCGAATTCATATCGTAATACCCGGAACTGTTCTTATCGGACACGACCGTTATATTACAAATATCATACAGACGGTGGAATACATCAAAATTTCCATTTACATAGCCTGTGCAGCCAAGAGACAGCAGATATTCACCGCCCTGTAGATCAATGTTCTGGCTAAAGCTGATCTCCTGCTCTTCCCCGGCCTTATGTGGCTCACAATATACCTTTTCAAACATGGTATTGGTCCCTGCAATCTCAGTCCCACGCAGATCCTTGATGGAGAATGCATAGATAGGTTCCCGTACCTCATCCTTAAATCGTACCTTCATATGGATGGTGAATTCGCTGCCCTTGCTCAGGGTCGAACCGACCACGCCATTTTCATCCGTAATGGAAAATTCATAAATCTCAGCCATGCCATTACCATACTCCAAAGGCTCCGGATTGGTGCTGACTGCTGACTCCTCAGAAGGATCATCCCCCTGATTGACCAGAATCTTTTTGTATTCATCGATGACATCCTTCGGAGTCCCCTCTGCCTGCTTGTGTCCTTTATTCAGCAGTACCACACGGTCGCAGAACTTGCTGATGCTAGTCAGGTCATGGCTTACGAATACGATTGTCTTGCCCTGATCCTTAAATTCTTCGAATTTGCGGTAGCACTTGGCCTGAAAGAATACGTCACCAACAGCCAGGGCCTCATCTACGATAAGGATCTCCGGATCCACATTGATGGATACGGCAAAAGCCAGGCGGATAAACATACCGCTGGAATACATCTTCACCGGCTGATGGATATAATCCCCGATATCTGCAAATTCCAGTATATCATCCAGTTTAGCATCGATTTCTTCTCTGGAAAATCCGATCATCATCCCATTGAGATAAATATTTTCCAAACCGGAATATTCCATGTTAAAACCCGCCCCCAGCTCCAGAAGCGCTGCAATACGTCCATTTACCTGAACATTGCCCGCGGTGGGCGTCAAAACACCGGTAATGATCTTGAGGATCGTGGACTTTCCAGAACCGTTGGTCCCGATAATGCCCAGCATCTCGCCCCGGTACACATCAAAGCAGATCTGATCCAGTGCGAAATATTCCTGATAGCATTTCTTCCGGGTCAGCCCCAGAGAATCCTTCAGACGATCCAGCTGTCTGCCGTATAATTTATACATCTTACTGACTTTATCAACTTTTATTGCTACATCTTTCATGGTGTTCTCCTACAAAATATCTGCGAAATGTACTTTTAACCGTCTGAAAATCGTTGCTCCAAGCAAAAATGCGACCAGGGTAAAACACCAATAATACAGAGTAAGCCTTGGTTTTTCCCAAAACCAGTTATGGTATAACAAAGAATCCCGGTATCCCTCCACAATATAAAACAGTGGATTCAGCTTGAAGATCCAGGACCAGGAATACTTAGAGAACTGGGACATCTGCCACATGATCGGTGTCGCCCACACGCCTACCTGCAAAACAATATTGATAATCTGCTGCAGATCCCGGAAGAATACAACAATAGCGCAGGTGGCATAGGACATCCCCAGCACCAGCACGGACAGGGCAAAGCCATAATACACCAGCTGCAGCATATAAACAGACGGCGGGTAGCCATTCAACGCCAGAATCAACATGCTGAACACTACGAAGAACAGATGCACAAAAAATGCGGAGATCAGTTTCACGATAGGCAGGATGCTGATCTTGAACACAACCTTCTTTACCAGATAATTGTATTCCAGCATGGAGGTAGTCGCTCCGTTCCATGCATCCGAAAAGAAAAACCATGGAACGATTCCGGAAATCAGAACCAGGACGAAGGGGTAAGCACCCCCCTCGCCCTGACGCATTCCTACGGAAAATACGAACCAGTAGACCATAACTGTGACAATGGGCTGTATAAACGCCCAGATAATGCCCAGATAAGACCCTGCATATTTAGTCTTAAAATCATTCTTGGATAGATTCCACAGTAATTTGCGGCTGTTCCAAAGTTCTCTTGCTAATTGCATCTTACAGCTCCTTTATTCCGCCCCACTTCTGATCTTTCTCAGAAATGGTCAGTTTCATATCTGCAGGGATCGGCCAGTCGATTCCGATATCCGGATCATTCCAGGCCAGACCGCCCTCATCATTTGGATGATAAAAATCTGTACATTTATAAGCAAACTCTGCCTGATCAGACAACACAACAAAACCATGGGCAAAATTCTTCGGAATAAAGAACTGCTTTTTATTCTCTGCTGACAACACCACGCCAAACCATTTGCCGTAAGTCTCAGATCCTTCACGCAGGTCTACAGCCACGTCAAATACCTCTCCAGCTACTACACGCACCAGTTTGTCCTGTGGGAAATTGATCTGGAAATGCAGTCCGCGCAGTACGCCTTTGGTGGAGCTGGACTGATTGTCCTGTACGAACTCCATATCTATGCCTGCAGCAACGTAATCATTCTTGTTATAAGTCTCCATAAAATAACCGCGCTCGTCACCAAAAACAGCTGGCGTGATCACCTTTAAGCCTTCTATATCACATGTTTCTACTGTAATTTTACCCATCTTTTTTATCCTCTTTCTCATATTCTATACATTCCCATCAAATGGGGGATTTTCTTTATAAACCTTCGCTCACATCGATGAGATACTGTCCGTATGCAGTCTTTAAAAGCGGCTGTGCCAGCGCAACTAACTGCTCTTTGCTGATAAAGCCTCTCTTGTATGCGATCTCCTCGATGCAGGAAATATACAGGCCCTGGCGTTTCTGGAATGCCGAAACAAAGTCAGCAGCATCCAGCAGCATGTCGTGGCTACCCGTATCCAGCCATGCGAATCCTCTTCCAAGTGTCTCCACCTGAAGGGTTCCCCTGCGCAGATATTCGTTGTTGATACTTGTGATCTCAATCTCCCCGCGGGCAGACGGCTTCACATTCTTCGCGATATCCACTACATCATTATCATAGAAATACAGTCCCGGTACCGCATAATTTGACTTTGGATGCTCCGGCTTTTCCTCGATGGAAAGTGCCTTGCCATTCTCATCAAACTCTACCACCCCGTACTCTCTCGGATCTTTTACATAATAGCCAAAGATCGTAGCACCCTTTTCACGGGCAGCCGCAGCCTTAAGCACCTTGGAGAAACTCTGTCCATAAAAGATATTATCTCCAAGAACCAGCGCAACATTATCATCCCCGATAAAATCAGCGCCGATGATAAACGCATCCGCCAGACCTCTCGGCTGATCCTGTACCGCATAGGACATGCGCAGCCCCAGCTGTTCCCCTGTACCCAGTAGTTCCTGGAATACCGGCAGATCTCTCGGTGTAGAGATGATCAGAATATCCTGAATCCCCGCAAGCATCAGCGTAGACAATGGATAATAGATCATAGGCTTGTCATAGACCGGCAGGATCTGCTTGGATACTGCCTTCGTCAATGGATAAAGTCTTGTTCCTGAACCACCTGCTAAAATAATACCTTTCATTTGTAAATCCTCCTGTTTTTTATTGTAAAGCGGAAATACGCGTCCCGCTTCGCATTCTTTTCATAAACATAGCATTTTATTATACCATTGTTTTCTGGATTCTTCAAGATTTGAAAAAAGTTGTATATAACAGATGCGGCTTATCCGGTAAAAAAGCAGCAGCATGGACCAGATATCTGCCCTGCTGCTGACAAAATTTCTCTTTCATTTATTGCAATGTTATCACATTCGCTCCGGTGTTAAAACTGTATATCTTTGCACCCAGGCCTGTCATCAGTTCCACATAATGAGACGCGGTATACTTTTCGCTGTCCTTTAAAATGCTGTCCGGCAGATCAAAAAATGCTGTGGAAGCACCTATATTGGTGTAAAAGGCATCGCTCAGTGAACTGTTCCCATGGTGCCCCATCTGAATATAATCTGCCTTCAACTGGTCACCATAGGTTTCCACCAGGTGCTTTTCCCGGGAGACACCGCAGTCGGCGCAAAAGAGCATACTCTGACTATTTCCGGTTAATTTGAATACCATAGCCGAATCATTGGCAATGTCAGTGGTTGTGCCAATCAGGGAATTATCAAAAGAATTATACAAATTCATCTGCAGACCCACAATATCCTTCTGATCTCCCTCCCGCAGATATTCCAGTTCCGGCATATTTGTAGCCAGCTGCGCAAAGCGATCGAATACATTAAATTCGTCCCATTCGTCCGCGCTGCTGTTATATCCATCATAGCTCATTGGAATCGCATAAATTTGCTTGATGGTAATCCCCTGCAGGTCCGGGTAAATCTGTTCAAAAGCCCCGATATGATCCGGATGCGGATGCGTCAGTATCCATGCGTCCACCACGCCGCCCTTTTCCATAATGACCTGCCGGACATTATCTGCCTCACTGTCCCATCCTCCATCAATCACGGCCAGTCCGCCCTGTTGATTCTCCACCGTATAGAACATATGCTGTGTATCCGCAATGGTGCAGGGATACTGGGTAATGGTCCATGGGCCGTTTGGAAGAGCCGTGGGGACCGATGTAGGAGTTGGCGTTTCTGTTATATCTGCAGCAGCAGTTTCCGTGGGCGTTGCTGCCGTTTGCGTTGTTTCCGGCTGGGTTGTCCCTGTTTTGTCAGTCTCACCGCTATCCCGGTTAGCCAGTTTCACGACAACAAAAAGTGCCACACAAAAAATCGCAAGGGTCACACAGCCTTTGATCATCAGTATTCTCTGGCGGTCTTTCCGCGTTATTCTTTTGTGTGGTTTTTGCCTATGATGTCTGTCCACTTTTTCGTCCTTTTTAACATAATTATAATTTATTTGCAGAACTCATCATTTCATCGCTATTTTGATAAGTTAAGGAAAAATATGTTTTACCACTGGTATTTTTCTTACAACTATTACAATACAAACACTTACCGCATATACCACAAAAGGCATGAGAACCATATAACGAATAGAAGTTTCGCTATATGGAATATGATTCTTAAAAAAATTAATCACAAAATAATGAACCAGATATACGCCCAGACTTACCCTTGAAAGCAATACCAATAAAGATCTGCTCCACTGCGCTTTTATAAAGCGGTCCCATGGAATGCGTTTTACGACCAGAAATACTGCTGCTGCCATTGCATAAGTCGCTACTCCAAGATACGAAAGATAGGACCGGTCGAACTCACCCGGTTTATAATGATCCAGATTCACATGATATGTGCCGAAGAACATTCCTATGGCTCCCAGAACTGCCACAATGACAACAGGCACAAGGATTTTATCTTTGACTTTTGTGTTTGCTAACAGCCATCCCAAAACTACATATCCCAAATAACCCAGCGTAATGGCAGGTGTCAGGGAGCCGTTCAAATGGATGTCTGTATAATAAGATATATTGGGAATGATCGCGTTAAAAAAGAATGCCAGACAAAACCAGTACCATAATATTTTCTTATTTTCCGCCTTAAATAATTTACCGAGAACAGGAAACATAAGATACAGCGGAAATAACGTATAAAAATACCAATAGGTTGACCATATATTGCCCGACATAAAAGCCTGGATCATATCACGGATCCCTTTATATTCCCAGTTTTGCATAAAAATCGTGTACACAAGAGCGATTGCACTCCATATCACAAACGGGACAAAGGTTCGCAGCATCCTCTTTTTAAAGAATTCTTTTGTGGTATATTTATCTCTGTAATTCAATAAATTTGCAGCACTCAGCATAATAAAAACCGGCACCGGCCAATGGAAGGCCGCTTGTATAAACATGGCAAAAAACCAGTTGCTGCTCACATGAAAGTCCCACACATAGTTTGCCGTATGCAGGCATATAACGGCAAAACAGGAAATCACTGTCAGCACATCCATATACGTATTTCTTTTTTTAATCGTACCATCCATTGTGGTTATTTCATTCATTTGTATCCCCCCGCCTCGTTTGAAGCATCTGTTCTCTCTACTGTTTAAACCAATTAATCAGCTTCTGCTGCGGAGGGCTTAGATAGCGAATGTTGTAATATGCATCTGTCAGTCTTTTGATATTGTTCGCTCTCTCTTTACCCTTACATTGGCAAACCGCTTCCGTCCATTTTTCTTTTGAATCCTGTAAAGAAACAAAGGAAACTGTTCCCGTGATATCCGTTTCACTTGTAATCGCAGAAGATAAAACACAGGGCAGTCCAGCCGCCTGAGCCTCAATCGCAACTATAGGCAGCCCCTCATAAAAAGACGGAAGCAAAAAAACATCTGCGCACTGCAGAATATCCGGAATATCCCTCCGAACACCCAGGACCTCTATTTTGTCGCCCAGATTTTTTTTCTGTATATAGGCTTTAAATTCCGTCTCTAAGGGACCTCCGCCTACAGACAAAAGCACTGCATCTTTGTCTTTTCTACTAATGTTTTCAAAAATATCAATCAAACCAAATGGATTTTTTTGTTCAAACAAACGGCCAATATGACAAATAACGAATTTATTATCCAGTCCCATTCTGTTTTTTATTAAATGACTTTTTTCAGGATCATAGACATATTTTTCAATATCGATTGCATTTGGTAAAACCAATACCCTGCCTTTATTTAGTATTTTATCCCCAAACATAAAAGCCCCTGCTAATTTTGAACAGGCGATATATTGTTTTGCCATAATATTCATAAATGGTCTGCAAACCTTATGCAATGTATTTTTATCCGTATCACCATTGTGACTGTGCACGTATATTTTTCGTCCCATAATCCAGGGAATAAGCATGGTGAACGCTGCCCCTGCATCCAGAATATTAAAATATACTATTTTATACTCTTTATGTTTCCTTAAAATATTCGCACATGCCTTCCAATGCTTAAACAGATTATCGGTTTTTTTCGGAATATAATAAACCCGTGATCCCATTTTCTCTACTTCTTCCGAATAAGCCATCGTATCAAATACTGTGACAAAATCAAAAATAACATCCTGTTCTTTTGCCCTTTGAAACATATTCATCAGGTACGACTCGATGCCACCTGGATTATCTGTCATTCCAAATACTAATATTCTTTCCACTTTATCCCTACTTTACAATCTTTTTCTTAGAAAAGGTCATTGGTCTCTTGTTCTTGATAAAATAAACAAATTGTCCCATCAACAGACACAGGCAGACACACCGTTTATTAAGCAGTCCCTGCAGTACCTTCAATGGCATGCTTTTCACATTACAGTTCATCGCTGTCTTTTGATACAGCTGACTGGCAAAGAGATCCTTCACCCATTGCTTTTTCTCTTTTCGGCTCATATCTGCCTGAGGATCATTATTTCTCATTAATCCTGATAAACTATAGCGCAGGTAGATATTCCCCAGAATATCTCGAACCGCCGGAGAATACATGCCCCATTTCTGATAACATTCATACAGACTGCCCACTCTTTTTGTACATAGTTCAAAATATTCCGGGACAAATCTCCCCGTTATGCTTTCATTCATACGTTTTTTATAATGGTACGCTGTATCATGCAGCACCGTCATCGTTGCAACATGCTGAATAACTGCAAGATTAAAAAAATAATCCTCATATAAAATCATATCATTGATAACAATGTGATTATCTCTTATAATCTCTAATTTATAAGCATGATTCCATTGATAGCCAAACAACGTTTTCTCTTCTAATTTTATAATATTTTTTCTGGTTTTTGATACAGTGTCACAACTGATTTCCTGCAGCGAGATTTTATTCTGCATAACCAATTGATTATCCGCATCGTAATAGTCTTCTGTTACTCCCCACACGATTTCATCTGGTCTGTTCTTTTCCCCGCAGGCATAGATCTTTTCATATAGGGCATCTTCAATGGTATCATCCGCATCCATAAATGTAAGATATTCTCCCGAAGCCAATTCCATACCACAATTTCTCGCATGACCTGCCCCTCTGTTTTCTTCAAGGTGTATCACATGGATCCGCTCATCCTGACTGGCCAGCGTATCACACATATCACCCGAACGATCTGAAGATGCATCATTGACTAGAATCAATTCCCAATCAGAAAACGTTTGTTCCCAGATACTCCGGACACTCTCTGCCAGATAAGTTTCCGCATTATAAACAGGCATAACAACACTTAAAAAAGTTTGTTTTTTCATACTTTCACCTTTATACTTTTCTTAATCAATTGCTCTCATATGTTCAATGATTTTTCCAAAAAGGAAGTCGGCATATGACATACCCATCCATTTCCTGCAAAATCGCACAATTTTCCGAAATCAGTGCATCCTGGTCCGCCTTTGCTGCAGGCAAAATCAAATAATCATAACGGTTTTCATTACACAGCCGCACAAGGGTTTCCTCATCAATGGGATCTTTCAGCATTTGTTCCAAAATATACTGTGATTCCTTGTAATCTGCATTCCAACGATTATATGCCATACCCAACTGGGCATTGTATTGACGAAAATATCCTACAATATCCTGTGGTGCGACCACCCAGATCATCCCCTCATCATTCCAGTCGTTAACCATAGCATCTGACATATGAATAATACTTGGAGGCAGTTTTTGCCAATTTGATGTTTTTTCAAAAACTTCATTGTTGTAGACAAGTCTGCCTGAAAATACAATTGCACCTACAATCACTGCGGCCATAATAGCCTTATATACCGTCTTCGATTTGTTTTGTATTAATTTTGTTCCGACATATGCAATAAAAGCCGGTATCGGAAGGATCCAGAACATTCTCCAGTACACATTCCGTCCCGTACAATAATCCATAATGATTTTTGCAGTAACCGGACATATATACAGAATAACGAATATACCCGTATAGCAAAACCATAAATATTTTTCTTTTTTTTCACCTTTTATAAAGAAAAGACAAACAAGGGAAATTAAAAATAAAATATGAGGATATCCTGTGCCTATATATGAAATAAACCAATTATATGCTTCAGAAAAAATTTCGAACATTTATCCCATTCTCCTATCGTAGTACGTAACTGTTCAGTACCTGACCAGTTACCGTAGTATCACGTAAACAACTGCCAGAATCATATTCGGGACACAAACCAATGCCACCCTCCAGATAATGCCCCACCTTTTTCTGAAAACACCATAGATCAGGCAGAATATTCCTGCTACCATGGGCGCCAGCATGATGCCCATAGAAGATACCATACTGGATGCAATCATAAAGGCGCACAGAAGCAGCCAAAACTTCTTTTCTATTTTTTCCTCCGCGAAATTCATGCACAAAGCAAAGATTGCCGGTAAAAGCACACCTGCCAAAAACGCTTTTCCCTGCCAGCTGCGAATCAAAATAAACGTACTTTGCGTATATACAGAGTAATAGGAAAACATTTGAACTATTGCAACAATCCCAAGGAAAATTGCAATGCTGTCTTTGTTCTTACGAAATATTTTTTTCCCAATTAAATAGTAAGCCACATAACTTAACGGAATGAAAAACGCCGGCATAATCGTGTGTGCTATTACAGCCGGATGGAACTGTGACAGTTTACTATATACAGCTAATAGAATCGGGAATGGGGCTAAAACATACCGAATCGGAAAGTGTCCATATGTGCTCCACCCAATCTGCGTATCCTGTGCATACATTCTATTGCCAAATAACGTAGTCGTTGCTGTTCCAACAAATACCGAATCATCCAAATCCATATGGGTCATTACAACCGCGATAACCGTCTGTAACATAACAAGCAAAATAACCAAATACATAATCCAGTTTTCTTTAAATGGCATAATATGTATTTTTTTTATCTGCCTTGTTATGCTGCGTCGGCATCTGATGAGCGAAACGATCACGCCGATCAAAAGAATCGCCACATAAGAATAACACAATGTATCAAAACTGGTTTTCAGAAAAGTACATGGTATCGATATGATCTGAAAGACAGTATAAATAAGCGCATATCCACAAAGCACATTCGTTGCTATATTAGAATTATCCTCCGTAGCAAGAAACATTCCCCAGAAATATGGAATTACCAGGAACATACATAATACTACCACTGCCTTAACCAAAATCATTGCTTCTCTCCTCTAACGTGCAACAACAGTCTCAAATATACGCCATAGAGTAAAATAATTCATCATAAACATACTCATAAAAAGAACTCCTGACAAATCTTTTCCAACGACTATTTTTTTGTTCCGTATAACCAAAAACATCAGCGGCAATACAGGATAGAAATATCTTCCCTGGATTCCCAGAATATAACCAGTACCTATGGGCGTAAAGTCCATAAGCATTGCCAGACCCACTGCCCCTATAATGCCCAGTATAATCAGGGTGAAAACAGTTCTGTCCTTATTGCCCAAATACTGCGGCTCATCTGCCGGTGCGATAGCCGAGCAGCAGACAATTCCCAAGAATCCCATAAAGATATACCACGGCATATCAACATTCCAGGTCCCGAGCATTCCGCCAAAAACCGGTCTCCATATAGGATCTGTCATGCGCCGTAACGTATTATATGCTGTTGAAATAGTTCTTGATAAATGATGAATAATATAGTCCAGATCAAAATATCTTACGCCGCCAGCACTGGATTGTGTCAGCGAAATCACGCTGGACATCCGGGTAAGTAATATTAAGAGGATTCCTGCAGCAATAACCATACTAACTGACAAAATGTAATTCCTGCGTGATGTGCATTTTTTCACAGGAATCAGGATACAAAGAAGTGCCAATAATATATATATTACTTTTATGGGAGCCAGCAGGGCCAGTACAATCCCCAAAAACACCCAATCCTTCCATACAACCTTTTCTTTTTTATATACTAAATAGAAAGTATATCCTATAAACAGAAAACTCAGGCCATTCAGTACTACATCATAAGAAAAAGATGCCGCTGTTTCTATGATCATGGGCAATAAGGCTATGGTACATAGTATCATTTTCCCAAAGGGCATAAACTTTATGGCAAAATAGCAGCACAGGGAATAAAATAATAATCCAAGCATACTTCCCAAAAACATAAGTGGTATACATCCCAGATGAAGCAGTCTCGCTATTGCTATGCCTAATATTTGCGAAAAAAATGCAAAAGATGCTACATTCAATGGACCTCTCTCATAAGAGACCATCGCCTCATTATCTGCGGTCTCAAAAAAGTGGTCTGCTATATATGCATATGTATCATTGGCAGGATACACATTGCTCGTGGAAAATTCCCGATCACATTCCCGTACCAGCACATTGCCATTCTCATCTACCGCCTTTTCACCCAATAATTCATTGGCATAATAATAGGCTGTAGCAAAATGGGCCTTCTCATCAGGCGTGGTATAGGTCGGCATCAAAAACCAATGCATCATTCCCATGGTCAGACACAAAAACAAAAAAATGGTTTCATATTTCCATTTTTTCTTATATATTATGAAAAAAGCAATAATTCCCACAATAAATAAATACGCTATGATAAGGATAAACGTCTTATTTAAGAATCGATTATCTCCTCCTGCCACTTTAAAACATAAATCTCCTGTCTGTTCACTTCCGTTAACAAATAAATTTCCACCTGCATATTCATCATCATGGGTTTTGTAAGCATGGAAATCAGGGCTATCACTCTCTGATTCAAAATAAAACTTAAAAACATATTCGGTTTTTTCTTTTACATCGATTGCATTATCCAGTGAGAAATTGGTATAATGTCCATTTTTAATATCGTCTCCGGATAGCTTCCACTCCTGTATTGCCGTATCATTTCCATCTGCATACAGATATGCCCGCACTTTGTCATTTGACGTTTCTGACAGTTCTTTGATCCATACTTTTATGGTTGACAGCCTTTGGTTTTCCACAGAAAAATTCTGCGAAATTAAAGTATCAGCCGGCAGATCTTTGAATTCTTCGGCGCCATTATCTGCGCGAATATATATCTTCTCTGACTTTGCATTTGGCACAACAAAGCAATAATAGGTATACATAAGTCCCATAAGCAATAATGCACTCACACTTACGCCTACCAGGATACCAAAATAATGTTTTTTCCATATATTCCATACTTTCTTCATTATCATATGCCTATTTTTTCCTAACCTTCTATTCTACACAGATACATCCTAAAATGTTAACCTTCATTTTTTCCAGCATCTGCTTCTCTTTTATTAGATCCATATACTGACTTGCTCCTATTTTTTCAACCAGAATAATCGCATCACAATTGATCGCATGATCTGCTGTATTTATATCAGAAATCAAATTACCCCCCTGATCCCATTCAATACTACCCTTCTCAACATGATCTAAAAACCCGGTCTGTCCCTCACGTATTATATCATTACCCAGCGTGCTTGTAATCATAATTTTTTGAACTCCGGACGCATATTCTCTCAGCAGAACATTAAACTGGAAAACCTGCATGGCCAAATCTTCAGACCCGTATATTCTTTGCTCTAATAATTCAATCCAACGATCCACAAATTTAAAACATTTATGCTGTTTTTGACCTCTTGCCACTCCGATTACCGGAATACCCAATGTATTATTTATATCTTTCGCATTTTTTAATTTTCCATTCAGCAGATAAACAAGCGTGCTAATAAACATGATCAGCAATACTCCACCGATAAATCCAAAAACACTCCACTTTATCCCAGCTTTAATAACACCGCTATTTGAAAAATCCGGTTCAGCCGGCTTGCTTACTTCCACGTCATATTTTGTATTCATTGTCTGAAGTGAATCTATCTGGGAATACACTTTATTTTGCAAATCCTGAAACTCTTTATTGATGGTTACTGTGGAACCATACTCAGAAACAACTGAACTAACCGAAACACCATTATAGATTTCCTTTTGATTTTCCTGCAAATATGAAATTATGGCATCCAAAATTATTTCGGCATCTTCTCCGGTCGTATAATATACAGAAACAGTAATCACATTACCACTATAATCCACTACATTTTTTATTAATTCCTGCATATACTTTTCTTCAACCGACAAACCTGTTTTTTCATTGATATATGCATACATTGCGTCTTCTTGCAGTAATTTAGCGCAGTCTCCCAAAAAGCTGTCGACCACGGTCATATTATCAATGGATGCCGCTCCTTCTGCCTGAAAAGAAATATCAGTACTGGCAACATATACACTATATGGATCCAGTTTCATCAGGACAGAGTCTTTTATATATTCATTTAAGGTTTCCAGTTTCTGACTGGTCTGCTCTTTCGTCAACTCATTTACTCCCTGGCTGGCATTATACTCCTCCATAGCATCCATATATGATTCCTGTTGTTTCTCTTTATAATCTGCACTATTAATTTCCTGATATTTTTTGACAGACTTATATCCTCCCAGCAAGACTGCAAAAATCAAGCCGCTCAAAATAAATATACGCCATTTTTTCAATAATTCTATAAAATACTTCGGTATACTGATAGCAAAATCATTCGTGTTCATTCTGTCTCCTTCCAGTGTTTGTGACTATGTTTCAGACTACATGTTACCTGCCAACCCACGTTCGCATAAATCCAATACTAATGCAATCACCGCTTTCAGGACCTTATCCTGCAGCGATTTATCTTCTTTTTATCAAAGATGTATATATTTTGTAACGTTTTGTTATCACGAGCATGATCACATATATAATGCCCAAGTAACACCCCTTCATAATTCCCGAAACCAAATAACTGGCTGACGTTGGTATCATCTGCCCATATATTGCAATCGCTACAAAAAGTACGCCCATTATTATAATATCGGGCAGTAATTCTTTTAAATAACCAAGGAAAGAATAAGAAAAGCTTTTCTTAATCAAAACAAAAAATGATGTTAAAAAATGAATATTATATGCAATAGCAACGCCAATGGCAACATACTCGATTTTGCCAAAGAAGAGACCACTTGTAATGCCGATAACAGAAATAACCGCATTCAGGGTCCCTGTAACAAACATTCTTTTCGTATCTCCAAGGCTTTGAAAAATCGCCCCCGTACTCGATGTGATCATTTGTGCCCACACAGATAAACTCAAAATACGAAAACATGCAACAGCAGCCAGCCATTTTTCTCCAAATAGTATAGCGATTAATTCCGGCGCTGCGAAAAAACAAAAAGGCATTATAAAGCACCCCGCAATAGAAAGAAGCTTCACAATCTTAATATATTGTGTATAGATATACTCTTTCATTTTTTGATAATCGGATAATATGGGATGCAGCACCCCCGAAATGACCTGGGTAAGATTCTGTACCGGATAAAGCATCAGTTTATATGCTTTATCATAATACCCCAGCGCACTTTCTCCCATAACTCTGCTGATAAGCAGATTGTCCATATTTCGTGAGAAATAATTGATCATATTAAATGCAAATTGAAATCCTGAAAATGATAACACCTTCTTCATTCCAGTATAATCTATTTTTCCATGAAATCCCAAAGAATAATTCTTCTTAACAGAAATATAATTGCAAATAAACGTAATGACGCTCGTTAACACGGACTGCAGAACAAGCGCATAATATTTAAAGCCCATAAAAGCAAACACAATGGCAATGACACCTGTTATGATAAAGACTATAATATTTCGAACTGCAACCAGCACAAAGTGCTTATTTTTCATTAAAATAGCATTGGGTATCATATTCAAGGTTGAAAAAATAAGCGATACGGACAGCAGCATTCCCACCGGTTTATAGACTTCGTTATGATAAAAAGACGCCATGGGAAATGAAAACAGACAAAAAGCAATTCCTAATACAACCGCCAGATATACCGAAAAAGAATATATGTGATTGACTTCATCGTCTGAAAGCGTTTTGTCCTGAATGACACCCGTGCCGATTCCCATATCTGCAAACAAAGCAAAAAATGTTGTAAATACTGTTGCAACCGCTACAATACCATAATCTGCCGGTTCCAATATTCTTGCCAAAACTGCCGTAATCACCAAATTGAACACAATTTGTGAATACTTAGACACCGCATTTATTAATGCTGCTTTTTTTATTGATATTTCATTTCGTTGTTTATTCACGTCTCACCACTATCTCTCAATTATCTTCTGATTTTCAACCGGTTTTCCACTTCGTCCACATCATATTTTCCAAATACGGCATCCCGCGTCCCTCTATATAATATACGAAGTTTTGCAAATCTGCACTCTTTATGTTTTTTCTTTACCAAAACTCCCATCATACTTTTTACATTAGCCGAAACATTTTTATGATACTTCTTTTTCGAATCATATAGTTTCGAATTGATCAGGGAATTCCTCACATGATAATAGTAATTTTTCAGCCGGTTTTTATCTTTTTCTTCATAGAGTGACAATGCTCTCGCACTCGCCCTGTTATGGATACACACACTTGATCCAACATAATAAGCTTTTCCATAGTAGGTAGTTAATCTTGTTGTATACTCTGTGTCGTCTCCCCAGATAAAATAATCTTTAATCGGCAGCCCGAATTTCCCAATAGCATCCGCAGGAATCAACAGGGAGACAAAGGTTGCAGATTTTATTCGAATGTATCCATGCTCTAAATAATCCATCCAATTGGCATATCCATTCTTGTCCGGGGTACAGTCGACTGCCGGTATATTCATGGGTTCGCCCTTGGGCCCGATTACTTTGCTGGCCACAAAAGAAACCGGTTTTTCAATCTCATCATATGCTTTTACTAAATTGTTCAGGCAGTCGTCCTCCGGGAACACATCATCATCCATAATCCAGGCAAAATCATAGCCCTCCTCATATGTTTCCAGCATACCTGAATGGAATCCTCCCGCACCGCCGATATTTTTATCAAGGCACTTGTATTTTACACAGGGCTTGTCCAGGACACCTCTTTGCTTCAATAATTCATATGTGCCATCTGTACTTTTATTATCAATAACCAAAATGCTTGACACTGCATAAGTCTGTTTAAACAGATTCTCAATGCACTCCACTAACATCTCTTTTCTATTATAGGTTACTATAACTGCCTGAATCTTATAATTATTCATTGTCATCCTCGCTTTGATTTAATACTTCACAATATAGTTTGTATACATTTTCGGCATTTCGCTCTGCACTAAAACATGATTTTGCAGTATCCTGCCCCTTCTGGGCAATCTGTTTCATTTTTTCTTTATTCTCCATTGCATTGGCAACCACACTGCTCAATTCATTTACATTGTCATTTTCATAAAGAAATCCGGTGACGCCATGCTCTATGAGTTCCTTTGTTGCCCCACAGTCAGCCCCTATCACAAGGCAGCCCGCTAACATAGCCTCAACAGTCACTCGTCCAAAAGCCTCTGCAGACGATGTCATGAAATAAAGATCCGACTTTTTATAGTAATCTTCAACGTTATTTTTCGGTCCTAAAAACTTCACTTTGCTTTGCAGATTATGCTGCTTTACATATTCTTCAATTTTCTCTTTTTCATCTGCATCTGCATTTCCTACCAGCCATAATTCCAGTTCCACATGTTCAAGCCCTGCCAGCGCCTTCACTACTTCAAATTGATTTTTCTTTTCTGTCACACGCCCGACACATAATCCGATGACCGGCTGTGTAGAAAACAAGCTTCGTCCTGCATCATAAAATTTCTTTACTGCTATTCCATTATAAACTACAACGATTCTCTCCGCATCAAAAACATTCCGATACTTATTCCTGATACTTTCCGAAATAGCTATTATTCTATCTGCCCTATTAATGAGTTCGTATCCTTTTTTCTTATTCTGTATTTCCATTTTCTGGTCTTCTTCAAGAAACTCTCTTAAATGCCAGACCAGTTTTACATGCATTTTTTTTGCCGCTATGGCTCCAACATAGGAATAAGATGTATTGATATGAACAATATCTATTTTTTCTTTTTTAATGTATCTGCAAATCCGAAAAACAGCAGTTCTATTTACGAAATACTTTATACACGTTTTTATCCAATATGCAAAATTTCTCTTCTTTCCTACTTCCTGACACCAATTGAATGATCGTATTTTTTTATATTGGATATTATTTTCTTTTAGCAGGTCAATACCATCTCCAATATCTCTGGCTGGTATAATTATTTTAGTCTGTACACCATATTTATCTCTTAAGAGTGTATTTAGCACCGTCATACTGATGAAGGCTCCCGAACCTCTGAAATTATCAGAAGCCATAAATAACACTTTCATGTTTTCTCTATTCATATATCACCTCATGGAAAAGCTATTCGCCTTGTTAATGAGCATATTTCCCGAAATAGGATTATCCACCTTTTCTTTCCATTTTCCACTGTTAAGCACATCAATCAGCAAAAACGGAAATGCATTAAAAGATATGTTCCATAGTCTCGGTTCTGTAATGCTTAAAACCAAACTAATTGAAACAATGATTCCCACATAAACATTTTTCTGTTTCTTCGCATACAACAATATGACTGTGTATACGCATATTACAAAAAGCAAAAACAGGACGCCGTAATTAAGCATAATCTGTAAATAAGAACAGTCCACAAAATTATATTCCAAACCTTCTGCTGCTTTTACATTTCCTATCCATTCTACCTTCTGTCCAAACATGGTAATTCCATATTGCTTTACTGCATCATACCCTAATTGCAGACGATTGCTCAAAAAAGAATTTAATTTTTGCCATATTGCGCCATTTTCCTGATAACCCATATGTATGAACAGTGAAAAAGCGCAGACTGCAATAGGAATAACAGGTGATATCCACAAAAAGAATTTATATAACGCTTTGATAAATCGAAATTTCATTTTATAGACCAGAATTGCAAACACAGAAATAGTCGCGATCGTAAAACACATTCTCGAATCTGTTAACACATACAAAATCACATGAAAGAATTCCATAATGAATAATTCTATGCACTTTAATTTTTCACTTCGGATATAAATATACTCCAAACTAATATAAAAAAACAGAATAGCCGGTATACTCGTCCATGTAAAGCCTAATCCATGCCTTGCACGTGTACTAATATCAAATATGACATCTTGAATCATACCCGTCTGCGACATCAACACTACCATTGAAAAAAACAACAGCTGCAGAGAGAAAATAAAAATAATGACTCTCTTTGATGTAGAACATGTAGCCGCAAAAAGCATCAGCAAAATATAAACAACGGAACGATCCGTGGAAAAAGCCGCACAAAATACCATTGCACACATTGCAATGGTACAAAAAAGGAACGCATGTTTTGTAACGTAGCAGTCAATAATTGCGACTAAAAACAACAGATAAGACAAAAAGCGCAGGCCTTTTAATATAGTTCCATACTCATTTAAAAGTGTAGATGCAACTGTTAAGTCCAATAATGATACCGTATAGTAAACCAATATACCCAGGAAAAAAATGAATTCACTTTTGGTCAAACCAGGTTCCTGTTTCAATTTTCCAAAACTCCCTTCTATTTTCCCCCGATGCTCTCTTGTGCCTTTTCCAATGCCGTCAAAATGTATTTTCCATCAATCAGATCTCTGCGGATATTTTTCACATTACAGGCGAGTGCCCGATATCTTTCTTCATCATACTTCAGCAATGCATCTGGCAATTCGAGAATCGAATCCACACAAATACCCACATCCTGTTTCCTGACAAACTCTGCCTCCGCCGCACCATTCCATATTACAACCGGCAGTCCAGATGACAAATATAGCGAAAGCTTATGCGGATTGTTGAAACGCAAATATTGTCCGGACAATCCCTGACATCCATCCAGGCTCTCCCCATCCCAGACCAGTCCAAATCCTGCATTCAGTTTTGAAGGAATCTCGTCCACCGGGAAGGAACCATGATAATGAATATGATCGAATGACTTCATTCTCTCGTCGAAATTAGGTCCATATAACTGTACCTGAACACCTTCAAGGTTACCCAATTGACCAATATAACCACATTTTTCCGTATCCAGATTTCCAGCTATGGTAATCGATTTTTCGAATTTTGGTTCTTCCACATTTTTTACATCCTGCAAATAATCAAAGATTTTCAAATCAACCAGTTTGCTTTCCTGTACACCACGATCCTCAAAAAATTTCTTCATAACCTCATTATGGACAATGATAGCATCTGCAATCTTTAACATAGTCTCAAATTCTTGTTTATAGTACTCATTGTATCGGAAGGCTCTCAGTTCCTCCACATCATGAACAAGCGAAATGAATTTAACATGTTTTTTTTCTTTTAGTTTCGTCAGAAATGACTCTCTGGTCAGCTGCGGATAATGAAAGGGATGCTGCAAAAGGATAGTCGACCCTTCTGGTATCCTATTATATGCTCTTTTATAATCAGATAAATACCCTATCTGCCGCTTTACTTTTGCAATCTTCCCCTTTTCAGAAGTAGTCATGCGAATCGGTATTTTTTCATACCCCATCTTTTCTGCAATGGCAGCCACATCCGCAGTCGCTTTCGTGCCCGCATGGTTAAATTGTTCTGTCACTTCGAATATTTGTATTTTTTTCATTTTATACCCCTGATTGTCAAAAACTTCCTTCATACCTTTTTTGAAAAAATTTAGCTTTCAAAAAAGCGGTCCCCTTTTTCCACCAATTCACTTTTTCCATATGAATACATGGCAGTTCCTTTATTCTCTCTTTACCTATAGCCCCTGTTTCTATCTGATGATCTAACCACACATTAAATATAATCTCACTCACTCTGCCATAAAATCGTCCCTGGAAAGTTGAAAGTTCAGACATATCTATTCTGTTCTCAAGTTCAAACAGAATATCAAAAAGCCATTCACAGTATTGATTCAGCCATTTCCTGCGCATAATAGCCATATTGAACATATAACCATAGGTCCGTTTCATGATCTTATCATATGAGCCTATATATTCCGGATATTTCCCCAGTATAATCTCTCTGGTTGCATCCAGCTGCTCCGCATAATGTGTATGCTTATAATGTGAATACAAAGATTCAATATAATATCTTCTCTTCTTCGGTACAAATAATTCATATTCTTTGAGGAAATGTCTCAGTTCTTTATAAGACAAAACACTATCAAATGGATCTTTACTCTTTTTCAAAGCAAAATGGCGGCGGTAATGGACAAGGCCGATAAATTCTGCATCCAGATTTTTCCATGCCCAATACAGCCCCGTCAGTTCACAAAAACTGGGGTTTTTAGATGAAATGTTATCCCCTGTATTATCTTTGGCATAACCCAGTTCTTCTTTTCCTTCTGCCCCTACCTGAAGCGGAAGATACATAGAATCTGCAGGCATTTGATATTTTTTATGTGTTGCAATAATGATCTGTACGATCTGTTCTTTCTTTTCCATACTCGTTGACCCCTATTTTCTATATCAGGCAGATCCTTCCCTTTTAAAAACAACTGCCACTGTCTTTGCAAGGATCTTAAAATCCATGGTCAGACTCCAATTCATAATATATTCGGTATCTAATCCAACCACATCATCAAAATCAGTGATATCACTTCTTCCACTCACCTGCCACATTCCGGTGATACCCGGTTTGATTGCAAGTCTTTTCCTGTGGCTTAATTCATACTTTTCCCATTCATCCACTGTCGGAGGCCTAGTTCCAACTAAACTCATCTCGCCTTTCAGTACATTAAAGAACTGTGGGAATTCATCCAAAGATGTATTACGAATGAAATTTCCGATTCCTTTTCCATTTTCCCCACCAATAATTCGTGGATCATTTTCCATTTTGAACATCAAGTCACTTTGCACTTTATTCTGCGCCATAAGTTCCTTTTTTCGTTCCTCGGCATCCATGTACATACTGCGAAATTTATATATCTTGAATTTCCTTCCATTTTTGCCCACGCGCCATTGGGAGAAAAAGATGGGACCGGGTGACTTTATGTAAATTGCCGGTGCCAAAAAGATAGTGAGAATGCCGGTAAAAAATACACCTACCAGTCCACCAGCAATATCAATCAGTCTTTTTAAGAATAATTGCCCAGGTGTTGCCATATTGATACTGGAAGAAAGCACCGTATACCCGGCGATTTTCTCTATCACTTGTTTTTTCCCTTCCATATCAAGGGCTTTTGCCAGTTTAGAATGAACAGTAACACCCATTTCAATACAATCTTTTTCTAACAGAGCAACCACTGCTCTATCTCGTGGCAGATCAATAAACACCTCATCTACCCAGCTTCTGCATATATACTCCAGCACTGTGTCCGAATTGGCAACGACCGGGATCGTCCGGATTATCTTTCCTTCCATATCGCGGTCTTCAATACAAACTCCCGTAATCGTAAACTCATCAAAATTATTATTTTTTATATCCTGAATAATTTCAGCCGCATGTTCTGAGGTGGTAACCACCAGCAGCGAACGTTTGTCGCGCTTACTTTGGTACAGTCTTTTTCTCAAATGGATTTTCCAGGACTGCCTGATAACATAATCAACCACAATTCCGATGATCCACATAAGAATAAAAGTCATACGCGAATACTCTTCGCCTCTTTGGATAAAAAACAGAAATACACTGGAAAACAGTGCCACCAGTGTCATATGCATGACAACTGCGATGAGTTCCTTATAATATCCTCTTTTTAAAATATTTTTATAGCTTGCATTAAATACTACAACAACTAAATCAATCAAAAGAAGGCTAACTGCCATTTCTACATACAGCGGCCGCTCAAATGGCGAAATCATGCCATGTCTTATCATATACGCAATGACAAATGAAAATTCCAGACATATTATATCTATTATTGTAAAATCTATATGTTTTAACCATGTGCTGTTTGTTTTTCTATACATAAGTATTCTCCATAGATCTCTAACATAGCATTCATTTTTCATCGCAAATTTTTCGAAATGCGAAAAATGTTCCATACCCGCCAGACATTTTCTGCCTGGTCTGGCAATCCAATTCTTGTTTTATATAGTAGCAAAGAATATCTTCTTTGTCCAGTTTATGAAGAAATAGCGTCTTTCCGACAAAATTTTACTTTTTCTCATCATCCCTTTTTTCTTCTTCCAATTTCCGCACTCTTTCCTCTAATATACTGCTCTCCTGAGCCAAACCCTCTATCTTTTTTTCAAACATAGACAGCAGCAGACTATTATAAAATAGTTTTATCAGCAGCAGGAATATAATAAAAGGGAATATAAAGTTTACCGGAGACTGGAATCCTATAATTTCTGATACAAATGAAGCAATTTGAGGAAACAGGCTCAATATTACCAGCATAACTGAAAGAATAATCCAAAACAGGGAATATTCTATCTTGATTTTCGATTGCCTTATCTTGTGTAATGTAAACCACATGGTCAGTACAGATACAATCAAAAGCACAATTCTATATGAACCTAACATATCATTGCACCTCCTCAACGTCTTCAATGATTTCTTTTTTTCTGAATTTCTGTATCAGCAAGATGGAGATTCCTACCCGAAACATATATGAGATAGAACGTACAAAGGTAAGATAACTCTCCCCGGCAATCCGCTCATCCATAGATGTCTGTATCTCACTTACTTTAGCGCCACACTTGATTAGATAAGAAACCGTATCCGGCTCCGGGCTGAAATTCAAATTTGACGCAAAAAGATTAATCATTTTTTTGTCAAACATCCGCATTCCCGAGGTTGGATCTGATATTTTTTTATGTGTAGTCAATAAAATCGCAAAGGAGATAAATCTGCTGCCCAGCATCCGCATGGTGTGTGGCTTCTTCTCCGTGACAAATCGTGATCCGATCACTATATTATTTCCTTTTTGGAGTTCTTTCAATATTGGTTCTATATATTCTGCCCTGTGCTGTCCGTCTCCATCAAACTGTATGGCACAGTCGTATCCATTTCTTTTGGCATATTTCAATCCCGCCTGAAATGCTCCGGTCAGCCCAAGATTAATGGGTAAGTCCAATAAATTGTATTTGTTTTTTCTGCATATTTCTGCCGTATGATCTGTAGACCCATCATTTACAATAATGTAATCATATTCACTATAATTTTGAATCAGATTATTCACTACGCGTTCAATATTTAGCGCCTCATTATACGCCGGAATAATAATTAGTTTCTTCATTTTTTTCCCTTTGTTCGTTATTTTTTTCAATATCATATCACAATTCTAACACTTTGTCAGATACAATATCCCATGTAAAATTTTCCTTCAAACGTTTGTATGCATTTTCTTCTGCTATTTTCCTCTGTTCCCCATGATTGATACAATCAAACAATGATTCGTATACCGTATCTGGATTGTTGTCCGGTATAACCGTGCCAAACGCATCTCCGGCAATCAGTTCCTTTGCTCCGCCCCGTTCCGTCACGATAATATAACAATGGCACGCCACCGCCTCCAAGACCGATGTAGGAAAGCCTTCCGAATCTGAAGGCAGATCAAAGATGTCGCTTTGCCGGAGCAGGGCAATTACTTCCTCAAAACTCAGACGCCCCAGAGGGATGATATTTTTATTGCTTTCCCTGGCAACAGTTTCCTCTTCATCTCCGTCCCCGGCAAGAAACAGATATACTTTATCATTTATCCTGTTAATCCTTTTCACTGCCTGTATGAGCTGTAATATTCCCTTTTCTTTAATCAGGCGCCCGGTAAATGTCACTACAACACCATCTTCCGGTATTCCGTACTCATTGCGGTAATCTTTCACTGGATTTTCAAGTGTCTGATTTATTTTCCCCAAGTCAATCGCATTATATATGGTGCCCTTTCCTTCTATATGAAAATGCTTCAGCCATTCAACCGATGCCATGGACACACCATAGAAATCCCTGCAGTAGTGTTTTACGATCATGGTAAGGAAATGTTCGACCCATCCGCCCAGAACATCAAATAATCTGTTATGGACGGTAAGGTGTGTAGATCCATGATCCAGAATAATACAAGGTATACCCTGTTTTTTTGCAAAACGCGCTCCATAGACAGAATGGATATAAAATCGCGTGTTCACTATCACCATATCAAAGTGCTTTTTCTTTAAGATACGGTTTATCTTGCGAAATTCTTTATTACATTTGAGTATAGGATATCGCCCATTCATAAGGGAAAGACATGGCAGTCTATAGATTGTTATGCCCTCCATGACTTCGTAGGCAGGAAGATCGCCATTCTGATTGGTGACCACAATAACCTTATTTCCCTTTTCTATCAGTTTTTTAGACAGATTATATGTGTAATTCTCTACGCCTCCCATATGTGGAAGATACTGTGCTGCAAAAATACAATAACTTTTCATCTATATCTCCCCCCGGTCCTGCCTCAAAACTTCCGCTCCCTCAAATTTCAGTAAAAAAGGGCTGTGATTAATCTGCATTCCCTTTGGTGGGATTTCCATATAGTCCCCATACACCTTCGTCAGAAATTCATGATTATTATGTGGAAGCATGATCTCCACATCTTCAAACATCACCTTTTCTAAGGGAAACAAATCCTTCGCCTTTACCTTATCCTTAATACCACCGGCATACTCAAAGGACGTGACAAATGGCGACCCCGTGTGATTGTATTGTGTTGCTGCTTTCAGATATTTCTTATACACATAAGCTGGTGAAACATGAAACAGTTTCAGGACACCATGCCCAATCGTGCAAACTGTCCGCTGAATCCTTCCTTTTATTCCCTGCGTTGCGACATATGGATGCGCCGTTCCGATCAAAAAAAGGATTCTTCCCAGCATCGTCGCCCTTTTTTGTTGTTTTATGCTTGCTTTCTCTTCTGGTGCAACACGATCAAAGGGAAATATATCAAGGTCAATACACATAGGAAATGGTTGATGCTTTAATTCTTCCGAAACAAACAAGGTATCTTTATTTTGCAAATGTGTTACCGTACAAGAATAATCCTTATTCTTTAAGGGTGTCATAATTCTATACTTCGGGGCCAGTTCATGAGACAAAGAAAGGAAACGGTCATAATCCTCCCTTAACATGCCTACGTCAATATCATCATCCCATGGAATAAATCCGTGATGTCGCACCGCTCCAATGGCTGTCCCATATACTGCAAAATATCGGATCTTATGCGCCATACAGAATTCGTGAAAATCCTTTAGAATCGCCAATTGAGCAGCATGCAGTTTTTCTAAATTTTCTTTTTTATAAGGTTTGCTTCTATTTATAACTGCCATATATTTTCCATCCTTATCATTTGAAGACAATAATAACATTATTCAAAGGATTTCACAACCCTTGCAAATGGATATTGGATATTATATAATAATCATGGAACCAAATGCATTACTTTAATCAACCAAAACAGTTAACCCTTATGTCCTATAGTGGCATATATAGAAAAAGGAAGCCTTTATAATGAAAAAATACAGAAGATCACTAATATACAGTTTTATTTTGCTCCTGTTTGCCGCTGTCTTACCGCACAGCGCAAAGACCGTGTCTGCCACTGTAAATCAGACACGTATACATTTTATTTCCATTAATTCTCCTTCAGATGCAATCCTGTTGGAAAGCAATGGTCATTATGGTATGGTTGACTGCGGTGAAGACTGGGCTTATCCAGACGGAAGTGATCCGAAATATCCTCTTGTATCCGGCATAGATACTACTTCCGGCTCTGAGCAGCAGGTAATTCATTATCTGAAATCTGTCGGTGTAAAAAAACTGGATTTCATTATCGCCACGCACACACACAGTGACCATATGGGCGGCGTGGATGACATTCTTTATCATTTTCCTGTGGATCGTCTCTACGCCCTTGAATATGATGATTCTTTTCTTGACTATTCTGTACCAAACCAGACTGGGTGGGACAATCAGTATTGCTATGACAATATGATCCGGGCAGCAAAGAGTACTGGAGTGACGCTCATTCAGGATAATGAATTGGCAAGCGAAGACGTTCGCAATTTTTCATTGGGTGAAATGCAGATTGAACTCCTGAACTGGCAGCGCCCAACCAATGAAGATGGATCCAAAACCGGAGCAAGTTTTAATGAAAACTGCTCTTGTCTGGTAACCAAAATCGAAGCATACGGAAAAACGGCTTTGCTCACTGCAGATATTGGTGATGAAAACCAAAAGACGGACGCCGATGGCAATATTATCGAGGATGGCACCTCAACCAAGATCATTAAATATTTATCCGGTGAGCCCTGGCCCACCGCTATTCCGACACCGACTCCTACGCCTGAAGCTACTGAGTCACCTACACCTTCGGCAACCATTACTGAGTCTCCTGTACCTTCAGCAACCGTTACCGAATCCCCTGTGCCTTCAGCAACCGTTACCGAGTCTCCTGTACCTTCAGCAACCGTTACCGAATCTCCTGTACCTGATGAGGTTACGGATATCCCTGTGCCTTCGGCGGCCACGGATATGCCGCTTTCTTTGGATGATTCAACCGATATGGAGCCTGTTTCTTATGATTCCGTTCTGTCGGATACACAGGATTCCTCCAATATTCCAGAAGCTGTATACACTGCTTCTTCATCACAGGATTTGGCTGCTCAGACAGCGTCTGCTCCACAGGATCCGGCTATTCAGACAGCATCTGCTCCACAGGAAATTCCTGTTTATGACACAAATGTCAATAACACTCCCGCACAATCCGATGATGAAATCGAGGTATCCGAATCAGACGACCATGTCTTTGATGTCACGAAACGTTCCATTGATCCTCAGTTATCATCTAAACCACTAAAAATTGATTTGTTAAAATTGAACCATCATGGCCGCTCCAGCGAAAATCCTGGTTATTACCTTTCTGCACTTAACCCTGACATTGCCATAGGAACCGGTTATTCTGGATGGGTTGAGAATACCAGTGAAGTCGATTATCTGTCTAATGCCCAGCGTTATTATACGATTGGTAATTCTGCTGCTGTGGTATGTACTTTTTCTTCTTCCAAAATATCTGTCAATTATTCTACTCTGTCGGAAGAGATTTATGCGATTGATGACTCTTTATATTACTTTGATAATTACGGACGCACAAAATCTATCGGCTGGGTCACCTACAAGGGCAATCAATATTATGTCATTGACAAACAGGGGCGTGTTGCGACTGGTATTACGAGCATATTGGGAAAAACCTATTGCTTTGATGCAGATGGCAGATTAGTCAAAAATCAATGGCATACAGATGGCGGATTTTTCTATTATTTCGGCAACGATGGGGCTATGTTAACCGATTGCTGGTTTGATAATTATTATATTGACGCTAATGGACACCGTGTTCAGGATACCCCCACTGCTACCTGGCAGAAAAATGCTACCGGCTGGTGGTATCAATTTGCAGACGGATCCTACGCTGCCGATAAGTTTCTGTACATCAATCAGTCTTTATATTATTTCAACAAACAGGGCTATATGCAAACTGGTTTTTTCCAGAAAAACGGAAGTATGTATTATGGCACCACATACGGTCTCGCTACCGGGTGGAATAAAATAAATAATGTCTGGTATCACATGGACCTTACTTCACGCAAAATTGCAACAAGCTGGTTATGGCTGGATAATACCTGGTATTATTTTTCAAATGCTGGTGTCATGCAGACCAATTGGCAGTACATCAACCGCACCTGGTACTTCCTTGACGCTTCTGGTTCTATGAAAGTCGGTTGGCTGTACAATGGTGGAAAATGGTATTATCTCCAGTCCAGCGGTGCTATGAAAACTGGCTGGCTTCTGCTGAATAATACCTGGTATTACTTGTCAGGCTCTGGTGCCATGCAGACCAATTGGCAGTACATCGACCGCACCTGGTACTTCCTTGACTCTTCCGGTTCTATGAAAATCGGCTGGCTGTACAACAGCGGAAGATGGTATTATCTCCAGCCCAGCGGTGCTATGAAAACCGGCTGGCTTCTGCTGGATGGCCAATGGTTCTATCTTTCCGGCTCTGGTGCCATGGTTGTGAGCTGGCAGACGATCAATCGTGAAAAATATTATTTCAACCAGTCTGGTCTCATGCAGACCGGATGGGTAAAACTCGGCAATAACTGGTTTTATTTCAGTTCCGGCGGCCCTATGCAGACCGGATGGATATTCCTGGATAACGCCTGGTATTATCTGCAATCGAATGGTGTCATGGCCAGTAACACAGTGATAAATGGCTATCGGCTTGACAGTTCCGGCAGATGGATACATTAGATACCCATATTATTTTAGGAAATGAGGTTTTTATGGAATTCAGTATTATCATTCCGGTTTATCAGGCGGAAGACTATTTAAAGGAATGTATCGACAGCGTGATACGACAGACGTATACCAACTGGGAACTCCTGCTGATAAATGATGGATCCACCGACAAATCCTGGCAGATCTGCCAGGATTATATGGCAAAGGATCCCCGTATACATGGCTGGTCAAAAGAAAATGCCGGTCCCGGGCTTGCCCGTAATGAGGGCATGCAGAAAAGTCACGGTGCCTATATTTTATTTTTAGACAGCGATGACTTTTTTTGTGATATAAATGCGTTAAAACAGATTCATGAGCGGTTAAGTAAAAGCAATGCGGATCTGCTCATGTACAACGTGGCAACTTATTGGCATGATTCTAAACAATTGGAATCAAACGCTGTTCCTATTGATGAAAAGACCGTCGACTCCATACCGTTTCCAGAACGTTTTGACTTCTTTTTATCGAAAGGCGTTATTTACAGCGGCATACTGGCTAAGGTACTGCGCCGCGATTTGGTGTTGGAGCATAAGCTTTTCTTTCAGGATATTCCTGCTGAAGATATTGACTGGTCTCTTCGTATCTACCAGCGCGCTGCTAAAATCGACTGGTGTGATCTTACGATCTATGCTTATAGAAAACAGGCATCTAACACACGTTCCAGCCAGCCCTATACACATGACAGTTTAGCAACTGTCATGAACATCTCGCAGCAGGCATACAGGAGTATTGCAAAACAAGACGGGCAGTATTCTCCCTCTGTTTTGAGTTATATCGCCTACCTGTATACGGTGTGGCTGGCACAGGCGCATTTATCTCATGATTTGCAATTAAAAAAGGATATTGAGGCGATGCGCCAGTGCACCTGCCTTTTAAACTACGACAAACATCCAAGTGTGAAAAAAGCAAAATTGGCATATCGTCTTTTGGGCTATCACAATTTAGTTCGTCTTCTTGCATTTTATATGAAAAAAACCTACCATCTAAAAGGATAATTTATGAAAAAAACTGATTTTATCACTAAAATAGTTCAGGAACCCAGTTCGTCACGCAAGGATACCTTGTGGTATACAGCCGGCAGTGTAACAAGTTCCGCCGCTTCTTTAATTCTCTTATTTGTCATAACAAGGATAACCGGCAGTGACGCTGCCGGTGCTTTTTCTATCGCCCTGGCCGCAGCACAGCTGATGCTTTCCCTTGGCTGGTATAATATGCGTGCATATCAGGTGTCGGACTTAAATGAAAAATACACATTCTCTGATTATTTTACTACAAAGGTTCTGACCTCTTCTTTTATGCTGGTTGGCGGTATCGCCTATGCCGTTTTATACCATTACGGGACTTACAAAACATTATTGACCTTATTCCTATGCGTTTTGATGATCGGTGATGTCATGGCAGATGTTTTCGCCGGTCTTTTCCAGCAGAAAAACAAATTATACATCGGCGGATATTCCTATGTCGTCCGCATCCTTCTGTATAATATAATTCTTATAGTTACACTGTTTATCACAAAGAATCTGTTTATTGCCGTCTCCGCTGCCATTCTCGTTTCTGCCATATGGCTTTACTGCTTTGATTATCACATTGCCAGACAGATGGTCCCTGTGAAAATAAACCGCCTTTCCCGCAAACAGACTGCGTTGTTCATCGAATGCTTTCCACTCTTTTTTGGTGCTTTTATCACCTCGTTTTTAATCAACATTCCCAAAAACGCGATTAACCAGTTTATGAGCAATACCATTCAAACCGAATATAATCTGCTATTCTCTGTTTCCGCTGTAGTAAACCTGTTTTGTATGTTTATTTGTGTTCCTATGTACAATAAGATTGCTCTTTTATGGAACACAAAACAATACCCAAAATTTCTTAAACTGCTAATAAAAATTGTCGCTCTTATCTTATGTATTACTGTGGTTGTTGAAATAGGCGGATATTTTATCGGTTTGCCAATTCTTTCCATGCTATCAGGATTAGATTTAAATCCTCATAAGTTTACGTTTGCCATTCTTCTTCTGGCTGGTGGTTTCAATGGGGTCATTACTATTTTAAGTTATTGTATTACTGTAATGCGTCAGCAGAAATTACTTCTCATTGCTTATGTGATTATAGCTGTTCTTATCCAGTTTATCGGTTACGATTTTGTAAGACAATATGGGATTCTTGGTGCTTCCTGGACATACCTGCTCACTATGAGCTGCATTATCCTGTCCATGTCCGGCATTTTCATCTTTTTCTATATAAAGATTGCAAAATCACATTAGATGGACTAATATATTTAATAGACGTTTTTCATTATAATCTAATAATAGTTATTTAATAAAAAGGGGACAAAAAATGATAGATTTCAACATCCCCCCAAGTGTGGGGACAGAACTTGAGTATATGGCGAAGGCCATCAAAAATAAAAAGATCAGCGGTGACGGGGAGTTTACCAAAAAGTGCAGCCAGTGGATGCAGGAACGCTTTCAGGTAAATCACGCATTTCTTACCACCTCCTGCACACATGCACTGGAGATGGGCGCCCTGCTGTCTCAAATACAGCCTGGTGACGAGGTGATCCTTCCCTCCTATACCTTTGTATCCACTGCAGATGCCTTCGTACAGCGCGGCGCTGCCCTCGTTTATGTGGACATCCGCCCGGATACCATGAATATAGACGAAAAGCTGATTGAGGACGCTATCACAGATAAGACAAAGGTTATCGTCCCGGTGCACTACGCAGGCGTATCCTGCGATATGGATACGATTATGGATATTGCCAGACGTCACCACCTCCTCGTGGTAGAAGACGCTGCACAGGGCTTCTGCTCCACTTATAAGGGCAAGGCGCTTGGCACCATCGGCGACTTCGGCTGTTTCAGTTTCCATGAGACGAAAAACTACTCCATGGGTGAAGGCGGCGCTATCGTCTTTAATCATGATGAATACCGGGAGAAGGCCGAGATTCTTCGTGAAAAAGGAACTAACCGCAGCAAATTCTTCCGCGGCCAGATTGACAAATATACCTGGGTAGATTACGGTTCTTCCTACCTGCCAAGCGATCTGAATGCCGCTTATCTCTGGGCACAATTAGAGCAGGAACGCACGATCTTCAATGACCGCATGGCAAGTTTCGATTACTATGACAAGGGGCTTCGTTCCCTGGCTGATGCCGGATATCTGGAGCAGCCATATATTCCTGAGGACTGCACCCACAATGCTCATATGTATTATATAAAACTGCCTACCCTGGAGATTCGCAGTGAACTGATCGCTTACCTGAAAGCAAAAGATATCCAGAGCGTATTCCATTATATTCCGCTCCACTCCGCTCCCGCCGGACAGCGCTTCGGGCGATTCCACGGTGAGGACAGGTATACCACAAAAGAAAGCGAGCGGCTGGTTCGACTGCCTATGTATTATCAGCTGACTGACGAGAAGAAAGATATAGTCATAGCATCCATACACGATTTCTTCAAAAAATAAAGCAAATAAAATGTCATTCCGAACAACGATTGAATTTTTCGTTTTCTTCGGAATGACATTTTTATTCTACCACTATATTTTCCTTAATAGCTTTTATCACCGCATCCACTTCTGTTTCGTCATCTGTTTTCATGATAACCTGACCGATGCGGTCGGTGCCGTTTTTCATCTCCCAGACCTTGCTTCCTACGCTATAGTCCATCTTCACCTGGGTGCGGGCATTGTTATGCTCAAGAATCCGTTCCATGTCCATACGGGTGATATGCCCCTCTTTATCACTGTAAATAAGTTTCGCAATACAGGGCACCGCATGCTTTTTCGTGAAATCCAACGGTTCTCCCAGCGCATTCTCTATGATTTTCTCATAATAGTTAAAACCACAGTATATGGAAATAAGCTCCGGTATACAGGTGGCTCCCGCTCTTCCTCCAGCCTCAATGATCTGTACGGTATCGTCAGGCATAACGAAGATATCTGCATTCACTGCGCAATTATCCATGCCTGTGGCTGCGATGACCCGTTCCATCTGGATTCGCAATTCTTCCATCAGTTTATCACTGCAGATATAAGGGAATCTGTGTCCCACAGGCACGGTGGCTCCGGCACAGTGTTTCACATATTTCTCGTGAGGGAGCAGAAGCTCCAGTTTTCCATTGGAAACGAAGGCGTCCAGGCCGATCTCAGTCCCTTCTATATATTCCTCCACCACATAATGATTATGTCTGGATACACGGATGGCTTCTGCGTAGGCGGTATCCAGTTGGTCCAGGGTATCGACCTTTGTCACACCCCGGCTGCCGGAAGTATCCGTAGCCTTCATCATGACCGGCAGACCGAATTCTAAGGCCACTCTCTTCGCCTCTTCCAATGAACGCACCGTACAGTGGCGGGCCGTTGACACCTGTCCCCGCACGAAAGCGGCTTTCATAAGGGCCTTATCCGTAACGGTGCGGGCCGCATATTCGGAAATACCGCTGAGATGCATATGGTCACAGACGTAACCAATAGTCTTTACGGCCACGTCGGTTCCTGATGCGCAGATCCCCTGTATCCCTTCTTTTTTCGCCGCCTCCAGCACACCGCAGTAGTCCGTGGTGTCGATCTCATAGACCTTATCCGCCAGCGCGAATCCCGGATAATTACCGGCGTAGCTGACCACGATGGTTTCAAGCCCCATCTTTTTGGCCTGCCGGATGAGCGGAACCTGATAGATACCTGCTCCAAGTATCATGATCTTCTTCATTCCCGTTCCTCCAGATTCACTACATCACGTATGATATATTGAGGTGTCGCATTCAGCGCCAGGATGATTTTACCAAGATATTCTCCTATGATACCCAGCACCAGAAGTACCAGACCAAAGAAGAACAGCATGATGCTCACCGTAGATGCCCATCCTACTGTCATGGCCGGATTGACCAGTTTGCGGATCACCGTGATCAGGCCGGCCATCATGCCGACAACAGCCGTGATGCAGCCCAGCACAGAGGCCATACGAAGAGGGATGACGGAAAAGTTCCAATACGCCATCCACAGGTGCAGCAGTTTCCGCAGGGTGTAATTCGAAGTGCCAACCTCCCGTTTGTGGTGCTCTACCTGCACATTTCCGATACGTGTTGTGCACCGGTAAAACAATCCGTCCACATAAGGATTATAATTTTTGTATTTGATGACCTCATTCCGCACCGCTCTGGTTATCAGCCAGAAATTGCTGGACATGATCTCTTTGGGACGATCCAGCAGGATGCGGGATGATACCCGGTTCAGCCAGCTGGTAAAATTCTTCAGCGGCGAATTTTTACTTTTTGCGTAGACTCCGTAGACCAGATCATATCCCTCCTGCATCTTCTCCAGCAGTTTATATATCTGGGAAGGGTGGGTCTGCAGATCATCGTCCATGCCAAGAACGTAGTCACCTTTTGTATAATTCATGGCAGCCATAAGTGCATTGTGCTGCCCAAAATTCCGCATTAAATTAATCCCGTGCACACAGGGGTAATCTTTACCAAGCGCCTTGATCTGACCAAAGGTATCATCCTTGGAATTATCATTGACCAGAACAAACTCACAGGTATAGCCCTCAAAATGCTCGAACTCCCCCATAACCATCTCGACCACCCGGCGAATGGTCTGTTCTGAATTGTAGCACGGTATGACAATGGATACTAACATGTCTCTTTTCCCCCTTGTAAGAAATCAAAAAACAGTGGAATGCCACCTGTATGTAAAAACAGGATATTCTTGTCTCTGATCTCATGTTCCTGCAGATATTCCTGCATACCCCAGAATGCCTTCCCTGTATAGGTGGGGTCCAGCGGCAGTCCGTTGTACTCATATTCCCGCCGGATAGTCTCATAAATGGCCGTATTGGCACAGCCGTACCCTTCCAGCACATACTTGTCTGTAAAACATACTGCATCTTCGAAATGTTCCGGACACGCTTTTCCTTCCAGGGTAAAATAACTCTCTATGCCCTGTTTTAATATCTCTGCGCCTCTCTTTGCGTCCCGGGCTACAGATATACCGACGATCTTTCTTTTGTCCTCAACCTGCAGGCTGCCGCATACAAGGCCGCTGTGGGTGGCCCCGGTGCCGGAAGGACAGAAAATATAATCAAAATCTATCCCCCGCTCCTGTTCATAGGAGCAGATTTCCCCGTAAGCCTTTGCATAAGCCCTGGCCGCAACGCCCTCATTCCCTGTTCCGTAACGATTCCCATAAATATAATAAGGATCATAGCCCCTTGCTTTCAGCAGTTCCATGGTCTCATCCACGGCTGGTGCGATTGCATTCTTCTCACATGGTACAATGGTCGTATGCAGCCATTCCATAATACGACTGTTGTTCGTCTCTCCACCGTCGCTGTGCACACTGGTGCAGATCATATAACATGGTATATCTTCCCTGTGGCACAGATTTGCCAGTACCCTGCACAGGTTGGAACGGCTATCCCCATATATGATCATGGCCGTCTTCCTTTTTGCTTTCATATCCGCCAGAAATTCCTGCGCAATGCGGACTTTGTTCCCGCCTAAAGAAAAGGGGAGCAGGTCATCTCTTTTCACAAAGAGATGATTGCCGTCCCCTTTCCTGTTTTCTATTTCATATAATGGTGTTTCTGAAAAAGTGATCATCTTCTTTTCCTTTTTCTCTTTTTAGCTTTGCTTTTCTTCACAGCAGACACAATAACCAGGATAATCCCCACCAGTACAAGCAGTATCAGGCCTTCTATGATCAGATATGTCTTTGTCAAAAGTCGCTGCGGAAACGGTACCGTCTCCTCTTTTTCCGGAGCAGTTGCGATATCCGCCTGCGTCTCATCCTTCACCTGTACGGTCGGCTCTGGTGTCGGCTGCTGTGCGCCCGCCTCTGCTGCATCCAGAGCATCTGCGCCTTCTTTTGTTATAGCACCGCTGCACAGGGTATAATCATGGAAGGAATAGGTCTGGTCAACCATTTCCCCTGCTTCCGTCTGCTCTGTGCCTGTTCTGGTTGTAACCACATCTGCCGCCGTTGCATTGGAAGGTATGGTAACGGATCCGTTGCGGTATGTGATGTCCGGCTCGCTCATCTGCACCACCTGGAAATTATTAAAGCCGTATTCCAGAAGATTCTTGCAGTCTGTAATAACTTCCGGCGCACCATTATAATGCATGGAAACAGCCACCAGCGTTCTCCCGTCCTTCTGTCCCGCCGCCATAAAAGTATTCAATGCTGAATCCGTAAAGCCGGTCTTGCCCGCAATACAATTCTCATAGTAATACGGACTGGTGGAAAACAGCATGGCATTGTGATTGTCAAAAGTCCGCGCACCCTCTGTCAGATTGGTCGCCGGGATGGTATAACTGGTTGTCCCGGCAATCTTGACGAATTCAGGATTTTTTACTGCTTCACGCAGGATCAATGCCATATCATGAGCCGTAGTATAATGATTCTCATCGGGCAGTCCATGTGCATTGTTAAAATGCGTATTGGTACAGCCAAGCGCTGCCGCCCGGTCATTCATCATCTGCACGAAGTTTTCCACCGAACCTGCCACCTGTTCTGCAATCTGGCTGGCAAAGTCATTGGCTGATTTAAGCATCAGACCATATAGGCACTGTTCCATAGTAAAGATCTCACCCACCTGCGTATACAGATTAGAACTTCCGGAATATGCTTCATTTACACCGGTCTGTGTAAATGTAATCTGATCGGTCGGACTGGAATTTTCCAGTGCGAGCAGACAGGTCATAACCTTCGTGATACTGGCCGGATAACGCTGCTCATCCATTCCCTTGTTGACCAGGACCGTCCCCGTATCCGCATCCATCAGACAGGAGGAATCCCCATTGGTCTGCTCCATCTGGGGCCACCCCTCAATGTCATTGGTCGTTATGGGAGTCGGCGTAGGTGTCGGCTCCGGCGTAGGTGTCGCTTCCGCAGTGGTATCCGGAGTCGGTGTTTCCGCTTCCGCCCATACATTCTGTGTGAACAGAAGGCCGATCAGTGCAGCACAAAAAATCTGCTTCCTGTATTTTTTTCCTTTGTGTATCATTTTTATTCTCCTAAACCACTCTCTACTGCAGCAATGATTGCTTCCAGCGCTTCCCCCTCATCGGCTCCATCACATACGACTTCGATCTCATCGCCGCATTTCACGCAGGCACCCAGTACACTGAGTACACTCTTGGCATTGGCTGTCGTATTTCCGAAAGTAAAAGTAATGAGTGATTTGAATTTCATGGCCTCCTTACAGAAAAATGCCGCCGGTTTCAGATGCAGTCCTGTAATGTTCTTAATCGTAACTTTTTTGCTTACCATATTTCTATCTCCTATCCGTTTGAAGTAATTAGGGTCTTATCAACTACCTGTATGTTAACTGTGACATCCTCCACCAGCTCGCAGCCCTCCGGAAGAGTAATCGTTACGGGCATATCATAGGTCCCCACCTCTACATTGCTTAAGTTAATGCTCGCTTTAATGTCATCGCTGGTCATAGATTCCAGAATCTTCTCCGTTCCCTTTACCCTGACCTGTATCTTGTTTGTGGTAAACACAACGCCCCTATCCGCCGAAAGACTCGTCTGGGTAATAGCCGCGGTCGGCACATCAAACGCTTTAGAATCCAGAGGCAGAATACTGGTCATAACCAATACCGTAGAATTGGCATCTGCCGCCAGCCGCAGATTTTCCGGAAGGTACTGGGCAATATCCACAGATGTCTCAAAATCGCTGCTCTCTCCCGAAGCATCTATGGCATCACTTGGTATGGTGAGCACACCGCCATCCTTCTGGAACTGTTCAAGGGCCGCGTCGCTGCCTACCAGCGATATGGTGTTCGGCGTCATGGTGATGCTCGCCACCTGATACCCTTTTCGCACCCTGCCGGTATACTCCAGCGTGACAGGTACCTCCGTCAGCACCTTATACAAGGTCACATGAACATCGACGATCTTATCCGTACCAAATTTCAAATAACTCATCTGGTTGTCCGTAAGTTTTTCATCGTTTTTATCATAGATTTCTATGGTGCTCTGCATGTCCTGATCTTTACTGATGCCTGTCACATCAATAGGGGCAGCCACACGCCCTATTTTATTAATGATGGATACAGGACCTGTAATTGTCATCTTTTCCGGTGTGACCTGCGGTGTGGTACCAACTTCATAGCCTCTGGCCGGCTTTGTATCCCCCGGCGTTGGTGTTATTACAAAATCTTTGGATTCCATCTCCTCCAAAGTAATCTCTATATTTCCCGGATTGGTTGTTACATTATTCGAAGCAATACCTATGCAGCTGGCCTGGACCGGCACCATGATAGGATCCGACTTGATATCCACAATCTGCGTCATATCTGCAACCGCAGTAATCCGGTCTGCTGTCAGCGGATCCACCACGGATCGATTGCCCTTGACCGTAACATTTACCACGTCATGCCCTTCCTCCAGCTGATACGTCTTGTTCATACTCTCCACATACGTACCGTTGGTGACCTCCACCGGTATATTGTCAAAGGTTCTGGATACAATGGGATCATTCAGGTAAACTACCAGCAGCCACACGACGATCGCAAGTCCAAGCGATGCCAGTTTCAGTTCGAGATTATTCATTAGCCGTTTCTTCATGCTTATCCCGTCCTTTCCAGATTCTGAATTTCTTCGTCTTGCCATCCGTCCAGTTGGACTTCTTCTGGATCCTATGCAGTTGTTCTCTCAATTCACTTGGCGTAACACCGGTGGTCAGTTTGCCGCCCTGGGCATATGACACCCGTCCGGTCTCCTCCGATACGATGATTGTAAAGGAATCACTCACCTCGCTGATACCAAGTCCCGCCCTGTGTCTGGTCCCCAGTTCCTTGCTGACAGAAAGGCTGTCAGAAAGAGGCAGATAACAGGTGGCCGATACGATACGATCGCCTCTTACGATAATGGCACCGTCATGAAGAGGCGTATTATGCTCAAATATATTCACCAGCAGCTGGCTGGTCAGGATCGAATCCAGGGTAATGCCCGTATTTTCATACTCACTCAACAAAATATTCTGCTCGATTACCATAAGTGCGCCGGTCTTTACCTCACTCATATCAAAGGTAGCCCGCACCAGTTCCGTAATCGTCTTATCTGTAAAAAATTCACCTTCATCCTTACCTGCTTCAAAGGGCATCATGCGGGATATAAGATTTTTCTGTCCCAACTGCTCCAATGCCTTTCGAAGTTCTGGCTGGAAGATAATAACCACTGCCGTCGCAGCCACCGCAGCCAGATTCTTTACGATCCACAAAACGGTACTCATCTGGAACAGATCCGCCAGCAGAATGAATATGCCAACGAATAAAATACCTTTCAGAAGTGTGTAAGCACGGGTACTTTTGATCCAGACGATACAATAGTACAGCAGTACAGAAATAATCAATATTTCAATGATGTCAATGGCTTGAATCTTAGGCAGATAAAATCCTGATGTATAAGATTTTAATTGCTGTATAATCACTTCCACGCACTCACTTCCTTTCCTGCATTTTGTTGCCCTGACTGTTATAGGTTTTTCAAAGACTCTTCTAATTTACGTTCCAGATCCAGATCTTCTACCGAAACAGGATTTGGTTCCTCAAGATTCGATTCCTCCGGAATCTCTTCATGCCGGACTTCCACCGTCGGTTCTTCGTAAATACTGTCGGGCTCATCACTGAATGTCTTGATCTCCCGCTGTGCAGCAGTAATCGATATCTTCGGTATCGCCTTTACATAGTAGTAATACTCATCATCCTCGTACTCTAACCGCTCAGCCCGGCTGTAATCCACATTAAAAACAAGGAACTGGAAAACAAACGCCAGGATACAGGATCCGATCGTTCCTGCAATCAATGGAATCAGTGAGATTGAAGCATCCAGCACCAGTCCGCCTGCCATCATTACCGCAATATATACAACAGATCCAAGCACTATGGCAATATGCCATGCGAAATCAATATCCAGTTTGCGAAGCCCATATACCACAAGAACCACAATAATCACAGCCATCAGCTGGATCATCATAGTCTGATTCTTGAATATGCCATCCATGATCAGTTTCAGCCTGCTGGTGATGTCATCTGCAGTGCTTCCCTGGAGAACAGGCGCTTTTTCCTTCAATGTTTCAATAAAATAATACGTGATCGTACCACAGCCTATGGTCAGTACAGAGGATGGATTCCTCTTCAGTCCATATCCTATGGGAATCAGGGCCGTTATCCCAAAACGCAGTGCCAGCGGCATAAAGAGCATTGCCAGACAGTCTTTGCTGACAAAACGCAGACACAGGATTTCCATGAGGAGTATCAGAACAATCGCTATACCCGCGGCTTCGATCCCCAGCGCATAAGAATGGCCGATGATCATAATACCTGCCACAACCACCAGGATCTGATTGGGCATGATACAACAGATCAGCGCAAGCACCAGTACTACAAATATATTCGTAAAGAACGGGAGAAATCCAATGGCTGAATTGATGCTGGTAAAAACCACCATAGCCAGTATAAACTTCAGTATAGGATTAATATAACCAGAATGTTTTCCGTAAATCCGCTTTAATTTTTCTTTAAATTCCAATAGTAGCGTCATCTTAATTCCTCCTGCCGGCAGCATTCCCCGCTGTACGTTTCGCTTCTTTGTTGTAGATACGCTCCAGCTCGCTTAATTCCTCATAATATTCCTGTACCTTTTTCTTTGCCTTCTCATAGCGGACCGCATGATAGGAGTATGTAATGACCGTATAGATTCCCAATAACAGAACATAGCCGATCAGCAGTTCTGCTCCAAAAGCCACAAGATTGATCTTATATGCATTGGCCAGCAGATATTGCGCATTGTATCCCATAAGCATTCCCAAAAGGAGAACATAACCAATGCTGGTCAGAAAAAAATTCCTGATCAGTGCTTCTCCAAGATAATCACTGCGGTAGTACCTGGCTATCAGCAGATCTTTCTTCCCCACGCCCTCTTCATAGCGGGTCAAATTTGTCATATGACGTATCCTTACTTCACTTAACATAACTACTCCTTAAAAAAGACAAATATATCTAAATTATTGTACCATAAAGCCCTTTCCAATGCAAACTGATAAGCAGTATATTTCCATTGGTTTTTTCTGACGCAGGGCGATGGCTGCCGCGTCCATGGTACTGCCCGTCGTATAGATATCGTCCAGCAGCAGGATTTTCTCCCAGGGTATTTCCTTTTCTGTACATGTAAAAGCACGCAGCATATTTTCTCTGCGTTCCTCTGGATTCAACTCTTTCATGGCAGCCGTATTCCGCACACGATGAAGCACACGGGTCTCCATGGGTATCTGCGTATATGCACTGATCACTTTTCCGATTTCCTCAGTCTGATTAAATCCCCGCATACGCAGTTTTTTCTTATATAAAGGAATCGGTATAATCACCTGGGGTTTCCAGATCTTAAGCTGCTGTTCCATGGCTCTGGCCGTGAGTATGCCTAATGGTCTTGCATATTCCTTCCGTCCATGGTATTTGAACTGCCCGATGGTCTTTCTCATGACTTCATCATAGGAAAAGACACCTCTGCCCGCATCAAACACATGCTCTGCTTCCCGGCAGTCACTGCACAGTTCCTGCTCTCCATCCTCCAGTATTTTCCCGCATTTTCTGCAGATGGGGCCCTGCACAAATGGCAGCGCCTCAAGACATTCCGGACACAATAAAGCACCCTTTGGCATGACGATATCATGACAAACGGGACATCTTCTCGGATATAGAAAATCCATGGTTTTTTCTATTATTTTTTTCACACGAGTCCTCTCTCCCCGATGGCTCCCGTATATTTATATCATGATGTACGGATTATTCCGCACTACGTGGTATCATATCATTTCGCGAATGCGCAGATCCAGGGTCGTATAACGGCTCTGTTCTGTTTTGTTATCGATCATCTCCCGAAAAGTCTCCTCGCTGCCCACGATAGTCACGCAGGCACATGCCCTGGTCACAGCCGTGTAGAGCAGATTCCGGTTCATAAGCATGCGCGGTCCTCCCAAAAGCGGCAGGATCACCGCAGGATACTCACTTCCCTGAGACTTGTGTATCGTGATGGCGTAGGCCAGTTCCAATTCATCCAGCTGCTTGTAGGAATACTCCACATAACGCCCCTCATCAAATTCTATGGTCATAGTCTCAGAAAAATCATTCATTTCCCGAATGATTCCCATATCACCGTTAAAAATACCTGTACCGGTCTGCACCGGGATACCATATTTCCCCCGTACTTCCCATTCCAGCTGGTAATCGTTTTTGATCTGCATGACCTTATCACCCTGGCGGAATAGGCCCTCCCCATGGGTTTTTTCCTTTTTGGATGCTTCCGGCGGATTCAGATACTCCTGCAGGATCTTGTTCAGGCGTTCCACGCCCAGAAGCCCCTTGCGCATGGGTGTGAGCACCTGGATATCAAAAGGCTCCGCCTGTACGTACTTGGGCAGTTTTTCCCTGATCAGCTGTATGGTATTGCTGATGATCATATTGGCATCGCTTCGTTTCAGGAAAAAGAAGTCCCTGCTTTTGTTATTCAAAATAACCGCCTCACCCCGATTGATCTTATGGGCATTGACCACGATATCACTCTGGGTCGCCTGACGGAAGATTTTTTCCAATTTGACTACGGTAAAGCACTGCGATTCGATAATGTCCCGCAGCACGCTGCCTGGTCCCACGCTTGGCAGCTGATTCACATCCCCTACCAGGATCAGCCTCGTACCCACAGGTATTGCTGATAAGAGAGCGTGCATAAGGTGGATATCCACCATGGACATCTCATCGATGATGATCACGTCCGCCTCCAAAGGATTCTGCGCATTCCGCTCAAAATGCACGCTGGCATCCAGTTCGTCGGAAGCACCATTAATCTCCAGCAGCCGATGAATCGTGGATGCTTCATAGCCTGTGGCCTCTGTCATACGTTTTGCCGCACGTCCCGTGGGTGCCGCCAGCAAAATATCCAGATGCTCACTGGCAAAATACTGGATGATCGCATTGATGGTGGTCGTCTTGCCGGTACCCGGTCCTCCGGTCAGTACCATAAGGCCGTGCTTTACCGCCTCTCCCACGGCTTTGCGCTGCTCATCCGCCAACAAGATCTCCGTGGCAGCCTCCAGTGTCTGCAAACGTTTTTCAATAAGCAGTTCGTTCTCTTCACAGATAATGTCCAGTTCCCGGAGCATACGTGCCGTATTTAATTCCAGATAGTAGTATTGATTTGCATAGATGATTTTGTAAGGATTCCCTGACTCATCTTCCATTTCTTTGATGGTTATTTTCCGGTCTATGGCCATATCGTTCATATGTTTTTCCATATATTCCGGCTCTATCCCCAGCAAGTCACCTGCTTTTCGCAGAAGCACCTGCTGGGGCAGATAGACATGCCCTTCTGTGGCCGCCACAGTCAGCACATAGAGCAGACCGCTGCGGATCCGGTAATCAGAATCTGTATGTATGCCGATACGCCCCGCTATCTCGTCGGCTATCTTAAAGCCCACGCCGGGGATATCCTCCGCCATACGGTATGGATTCTCCTGAAAGACCTGATAGATGCCCGGGCCATACTGATTGTAGATCTTTACCCCCAAAGACAGGGATATTCCATATTTCTGCAGGAAGATCATGGCTTTCCGCATATCATTCTTCTCGGCCATCTGGTCTGCGATCTCCATGGCCCCACGGACACTGATGCCCTTCACCTCAGAGAGACGCTCCGGCTCCTCCTGCATGATGCGCAGCGTATCTTCCCCGAAATGCCGTACGATGCGTGCAGCCAGGGCCGCCCCCACACCTTTTATGGCACCAGAACCAAGGTACCGTTCCATAGCCATGGCATCCTCCGGCACCTTCGTCTCAAAACTGTCTATCTTAAACTGCTGCCCATAAGACGCATGATCCGTATAGTGTCCATGTGCCTCAATGGTCTCACCTTCATTAATAAACTGAAAAAAGCCAACACATGTCAGCTCTTCTCCGTCCACAATAAGTGACAACACCGTGTAACCGTTGTCGTCATTTCGAAATATTACATGGTCTATATAGCCTTCTACTGTATCCTGCATCTTATTTTCCCAGTTGTTCCATAAGTTCCTGATAACGTCCGGTTCCAACTGCCACTGCGAAAGCCGGATCTTCAGCCGTCATAGTATTGATACCCGTGCGTCCCTCAATAAGTTCCTCCAGGCCGCCAAGCAGAGCTCCGCCCCCAGTCATGACAATCCCCCTGTCTGCAATATCTGCAGCCAGTTCCGGCGGGGTCTTCTCCAGCACGCTATGGACCGTCTCCACGATCTGTGTCGTAGCATCTTTAATAGAAAGACGCACCTCCTCCGAAGACAGGGTGATCGTCTTAGGCAGTCCTGTAATCACATTACGCCCTGTCACTTCCATGGTTTCCACCGATGGATGCTTGAAAGCCGTGCCGATTTTTATCTTGATATCCTCCGCAGTCTTTTCATCTACAAAAAGGCTGTGATTTTTCCGCACATAGCGGGTGATTGCTTCATCGAAAGTCTCCCCAGCGATCTTGATGAACTGTGACACAACAGTCCCCCCAAGAGAAACCACCGCTACATCCGTGGTACCGCCTCCGATATCCACGATAAGATTCCCACAGGGCTTGGTAATATCAATACCTGCACCGATAGCCGAAGCCACAGGTCCATCCACGATCACCACATCTCTGGCACCGGCCTGGTAGGTCGCTTCCTCCACTGCCTTGCGCTCAATCTCCGTGATCCCGCTGGGTACGCAGACGCTGATACGCGGTTTGCGAAACGCCTTTCTTCCCATGGCTTTCTGGATGAAATGTTTCAATAATTTCTCTGTCACGGTATAGTCAGAGATACCTCCCTGACGCAGAGGGCGGATGGCCACCATGTTCCCCGGTGTCCGCCCGATCATCTGCCGCGCCTCTTCCCCATATGCCTTTATTCTATCATTATCTTTATCATATGCTACAACAGAAGGCTCTTTGATCACGATGCCCTTCCCCTTCACATACACCAATATATTCGTTGTCCCCAGATCAATCCCCATATCTGATGCTGCCATATATACTCCTCCTTGCAAATACGGAACCTTTTCGTTCCACCCTTCAGCAATTTCAATTATAAACAAGCCTCACCTAAATTGCAAGAACGGAGTGAACAGGAACCAACTATTTATCCTCCAGGTATTTCTTAATATACTGTCCTGTATAGGATTCGGGTGTGGCCGCAACTTCCTCCGGCGTGCCTTTTGCGATCACCGTGCCGCCCTTATCTCCGCCTTCCGGCCCCATATCTATAATATAGTCGGCTGTCTTGATCACGTCCAGATTGTGTTCGATCACCACCACCGTATTGCCGCCCTCGCTTAATTTCTGCAGAATATCCACCAATTTGTGTACATCGGCAAAATGCAGGCCGGTGGTTGGCTCGTCCAGTACATAGATAGTCTTTCCAGTACCGCGCTTGCTCAGTTCCGTCGCCAGCTTCACACGCTGCGCCTCGCCTCCGGATAATTCTGTGGAGGGTTGTCCCAGACGCACGTAAGAAAGACCAACATCATTCAATGCTTCCATTTTACGACGTATGCTTGGAATATTCTCGAAGAAATTCAAGGCTTCCTCCACGGTCATATTCAACACGTCATAAATACTCTTGCCTTTGTATTTCACATCCAAAGTCTCTCTGTTATACCGTTTGCCCTTGCAGACCTCGCAGGGCACATATACATCCGGAAGGAAATGCATCTCGATCTTTATGATACCGTCTCCGGAACACGCCTCGCACCGGCCGCCCTTCACATTGAAGCTGAAACGGCCCTTTTTGTAGCCCTTGGCTTTGGCATCCACCGTGTTGGCAAACAGATCCCGGATCTGGTCGAAAACACCAGTATAGGTCGCCGGATTGGATCTTGGTGTCCGCCCGATGGGGGACTGGTCGATATTGATGATCTTATCCAGTTGATTGATACCGGTCATCCCCTTGTGTTTACCCGGAATAGTTCTGGCACGGTTCAATTCCCTTGCCAGTCTCTTGTATAATATCTCATTGACCAGAGAACTCTTTCCCGAGCCGGATACACCTGTCACACAAGTCATGATGCCGAGCGGGATATTCACATCCACATTCTTCAGATTGTTCTCCGCCGCACCTTTTATCTTCAAATATCCAGTAGGCTTTTTGCGTGTCTCTGGCACAGGTACTTTTAATTTGCCGCTGAGGTATTGGCCGGTAATGGATTCTTTACAATTCATAATATCCTGAGCCGTACCGATAGCCACCAGTTCTCCGCCATGCTCTCCGGCTCCCGGGCCGATATCCACAACGCAGTCCGCCTCCATCATGGTATCCTCGTCATGTTCTACCACGATCAGAGAATTCCCCAGGTCACGCAGATGTTTCAGCGTCTTCAGCAGTTTATCATTGTCCCGCTGGTGCAGGCCGATACTTGGCTCATCCAGGATATAGGCAACGCCCACCAGGCCGGAACCGATCTGGGTCGCCAGACGGATACGCTGTGCCTCCCCACCGGAGAGGCTGGCCGTAGCCCTTGCCAGGGTCAGATATTCCAGTCCCACATTCACAAGAAAACCTACCCGTGCCCTGATTTCTTTCAGGATAGATCCTCCGATCATGGTCTGGGTCTTATTCAGAGATAATTTTTCAAAAAACCGCTGCAGCTTCTCGATGGGCATGGATGTCACTTCGTAAATATTCTTATTGCCTACGGTCACCGCCAATGCTTCTGGTTTCAGACGCTGTCCATGACAATCCGGGCAGGGCGTGATACGCATGAAGGTTTCATATTCCTGTTTGCTGGCATCCGAAAAAGTCTCACGGTAACGGCGTTCCACGTTTTTGATCAGACCCTCGAAGGCGATATCATATACGCCTTCCCCCCGCTGACCCTTGTAATGCACCTTTACCTCTTGTCCGTTGGTTCCATAGATCAAAATATCCTTGATTTTCTTCGGATATTTTTTGAACGGTGTCTCCAGGCTGAAGCCATATTCTTCTGCCAGTGCATCCAGTATGGCTCTGGTGAAGCTCTTCTTATCTGTGCAGGACTGCCATCCAAGGACTACAATAGCCCCCTCAGCAATACTCAGGGACTGATCCGGGATCATAAGTTCCATATCGAACTCCATCTTGTAGCCCAGTCCGAAACAACTGGGGCAGGCACCGAATGGATTATTAAAAGAAAAGCTGCGTGGCTCGATCTCATCGATACTGATGCCGCAGTCCGGGCAGGCAAAGCTCTGGCTGAAATTCATCACATGCCCATCCATGGTATCCACCATGAGCAGACCGTCTGCCAGATGCAGCACATTTTCGATAGAGTCAGTCAGCCTCTTCTGGATGCCGTCTTTTACCACAAGACGATCCACCACGATTTCAATATTATGCTTCAGGTTCTTATCCAAAGCAATGTTCTCAGACAGTTCGTACTGATTCCCATCCACGATCACACGGACGTAGCCGCTGCGTTTCGCCTGGTCCAAAATCTTCTCATGGCGGCCCTTCCGTCCCCGTACCACCGGAGCCAGCAGTTGTATCTTCGTCTTTTCCGGAAGCTCCATGATCTGATCCACCATCTGATCCACGGTCTGTTTTTCTATGACTTTACCGCACTTTGGACAGTGGGGGGTACCCACTCTGGCAAAAAGCAGCCGCATGTAATCATAGATTTCCGTCACCGTCCCCACCGTAGAACGTGGATTGCGGTTGGTGGATTTCTGGTCTATGGATATGGCCGGGGATAAGCCTTCGATGCTCTCCACATCCGGTTTTTCCATCTGACCCAAAAATTGTCTCGCGTAGGAGGACAAGGACTCCATATAGCGCCGCTGTCCCTCTGCATATATCGTATCAAAAGCCAGCGAGCTCTTTCCCGACCCGGACAGACCGGTCAGAACGACCAGTTCGTTGCGTGGTATATCCACGTCCAGTCCTTTCAGATTGTTCTCGTGGGCTCCTCTGATTTTGATGAATTCTTTCTTCTGTGCTGACATAATGCTCCTTTCCTATGCCATTTGCGTACATACATGTGTAAAAATTTCTGTACTTAAGGATATCACATTCCTATCAGTTTTGCAAACGTTTGTTCTGGTCTGTTTTTCTCAAAACAAAAATTTTGCCATAACGTAATTGCTGATGTCGATTCCGCGCCCGGTCAATGCAATGCGGTCATTTGTTTTCACAAGTAATCCTTCTCTGTAAAGTTCTTCCAGGATCTCGCCATAAACATCCTCGATCTCATCGCCGAAAGTCTCCTGAAAGGCTTTCACCCCTATTCCTTCCATCATGCGCAGACCAAGAAACATAAATTCCTCCATCTGTTCCTGGTCGGTGAGGACCTCTATATCCTGGCGAAGTGACTGGGGTTCTTTTGTATTTGCCAGATACATCTCCATGTCCTTCGTATTATTCCAGCGCACATTCTCCACCAGGGATGCGGAGCCAAGCCCCAGTCCCAGATAGTTTTCCCGTTTCCAGTAAGAAATATTATGCCTGCATGCATATCCCGGCCTGGCATAGTTGGATATTTCATATCGCTGATAATCATTTTGTTCCAGTATCTCACCGGTGCGTTCATAGATCAGACGCTCCGTATCTTCATCCGGCAGATCCAACTGTTTTTCGGCAAAGGGAGTCCCCTCTTCTACGATAAGACTGTAGGCAGAAATATGCTCCGGCCCCAATGCTGCGATTTTCTCCAGTGTCGTCTCCCAGCCTTTTAAAGTCTGGCCCGGGATGGCTGACATGAGATCCACATTGATATTGGTGATCCCCGCAGCCCGGAGACCACGGTAGGTTTCCAGAAAATCCTCATAAGTATGAATACGTCCCAGTCCCTTTAGTTCCTCATTGCTGGCAGACTGCAGCCCGATGCTGATCCGATTCGGATGCAGCCCGATACCCTGCATGAGTTCCTGCATCTCCCGGGGTGAATAGGTTCCCGGATTCATTTCCATCGATATTTCCGCCTCTTTGTGAACCGTAAAATTTTCCGCCAGCGCATCCATGATACGCCGAATCTGATTTGCCCTTAAAATAGAAGGAGTCCCACCGCCTAAAAAGATGGTGGGAACCTCATAGTCCTGCATTTGGGCTTTGACAGATTTAATTTCATCAATAAGAGCCTGTACATACCGCTCCTTTGCCTCCTCCCCTGCCGGGAAGGAAAGGAAATCACAGTAGTCGCATTTCCTGACACAGAAAGGGATATGTACATAGATGCCCAATTCTTTCTTCATATAATTTAATCCTCGTCCAGTTTCAGCACGCTCATAAAGGCTTTCTGCGGAATCTCCACATTGCCTACCTGGCGCATACGTTTCTTACCCTCTTTTTGTTTCTCCAGCAGTTTTCTCTTACGGGAGATATCGCCGCCGTAACATTTCGCCAGCACATCCTTGCGCATGGCCTTCACGGTCTCACGGGCAATGATCTTGCTGCCCACCGCGGCCTGGATAGGGATCTCGAACAACTGGCGCGGGATCTCTTCTTTTAACTTCTCGCACATTTTTCTGCCGCGCTCGTAAGCTGTACCGCTGAATACGATAAAGGACAGTGCATCCACTTCCTCCCGGTTCACCAGAATATCCAGTTTCACCAGTTCGCTGCGCTCGTAGCCGATCAGTTCATAATCAAAAGACGCATAACCTCTGGAACGTGATTTCAGCGCGTCGAAGAAATCATAGATGATCTCATTGAGCGGCAGATGATATCTCAGCAGCGCACGGGTGGTTTCTATATATTCTGTACTCATATACTGCCCGCGGCGTTCCTGACAGAGCGTCATGATGGGACCAATAAATTCTGTAGTCACCATGATCTCCGCAGACACCATGGGCTCTTCCATGTAGTCGATTTCCGAAGGATCCGGCAAATTCGACGGATTGGTCAGTTCGATGAGTTCGCCGTTTGTTTTGTGAACTTTATAAATAACGCTGGGTGCGGTAGTGACCAGATCCAGATTGTACTCTCGTTCCAAACGTTCCTGAATGATCTCCAGATGGAGCAGTCCAAGGAAACCGCAGCGGAATCCAAAGCCCAGAGCCACAGATGTCTCCGGCTCATACTGGAGGGATGCATCGTTGAGTTGAAGTTTCTCCAGGGCATCACGCAGATCCGGATACTTCGCCCCGTCCGCCGGATACAGTCCGCAGTAAACCATGGGATTGACTTTCTTATATCCCGGCAGCGGCTCTGCACATGGGCGCTCATCGTTGGTCACGGTATCACCCACACGGGCATCCTTCACATTTTTGATACTTCCTGTAATATAACCTACCATACCGGCAGATAATTCTTCGCAGGGAATAAACTGGCCTGCACCGAAATAGCCGACCTCCACCACGTCCACCTTGGCTCCTGTAGCCATCATACGGATAGAAGTCCCTCTGGTCACACGGCCCTCTTTCACACGGCAGAAAATAATAACACCCTTGTAGGAGTCATATACGGAATCAAAGATCAACGCCTTAAGCGGTGCATCCGGATCACCCTTTGGTGCCGGTATCTTCGCCACGATAGCCTCCAGGACCTCCTCCACATTCAGTCCGGTCTTGGCTGAAATAAGCGGCGCATCCTGGGCTTCGATACCGATCACGTCCTCGATCTCCTCCACAACCCGCTCCGGGTCTGCGCTGGGCAGATCGATCTTATTGATGACCGGAAATACATCCAGATCATGGTCCAGGGCCAGATATACGTTGGCCAGCGTCTGTGCCTCAATGCCCTGCGCTGCATCCACCACAAGGATGGCACCGTCACAGGCTGCCAGGCTTCTGGACACCTCATAGTTAAAGTCCACATGCCCCGGTGTATCGATAAGATTGAATACGTATTCTTCCCCATCCCTGGCCTTATATACGGTACGGACGGTCTGCGCCTTAATGGTGATACCCCGCTCCCGCTCCAGATCCATATTGTCCAGGACCTGCGACTGCATCTCACGCTCCGTCAGCAGCCCGGTCTTTTCTATAATCCGATCGGCAAGTGTAGATTTACCATGATCGATATGTGCAATAATACAAAAATTTCTTATTTTATCCTGATTCATTTTATTCTCCATTTCATTCGCAATCTAATACATACTACGATGGTTTTCCCAATACCACAGTATAACACAAACCATACACAAATGTCATTCCCCTTGCAGCACTTTATTCAAAATGTCAGCAAAAGGTTCCATGGCGTTTTTCTCCTCCTCCAGCGTGTTGGTCTGGGCACCTACCTCCAGCAGCAGACAACGGGGGCGGAAATGCAGATTGTACCGATAACCCTTGAGATAAATGCACCGGTTCCAGCCAGGATATGCTTCCTCCGCCTGCATTTTCAACTGCAGGGAAAAAGCCAGATTATCCGTCATATAGGGATTGGGCAGATAATCCAGCACACCGTTTTCCTTTGTGTAGGACAGCCCATTGAAGAACATGATCTGAGCCGTCTTCTTTCCATTTATATCCTGCACCAGATGCCGGTCCTCGCTGACCCCATCCCGGTGCACGTCAATAACGATCTCCACGCTGGGATTTTTCTCCAGCATCTTCTCAATAGCCGGCCTCGCATTAGAATAAGCCTGATTCCGGTCCAGCTCCCCGTCTATCAGGTCAAAGGTATCCGTCACATGCAGGACGTTGTAGCCGTACCGCTCCTGCAGAATCTGCGTAAGATAATCCCCCACACCCACGATAGTCGTTTCCGGCCTTCCATCCACCGAGTCCGCAAATCCTTCCTGGGAATGGGTATGATAAATAAGGATCTGGGGCTTCGTATTATCCCCCTGCATGCGCAGATCCCGCTGCAGAAGTTCCTCCGCACCCAGTTGTGCCGCAGACATGGTGGTGTCTGGATCGACAACAAAATAATGTTCAAACAACGCCTGATAATCCAGATCTGCAAACTGATCCTTCTCCACTGCAGCATCCACATCCTCCGCAGGTTCCCTGTTTTCTTCCGCCTGCGTTCCCCCTGCATCCGTCTCTCCTGTCTGTTCTGCATGCTCCTGTGCCTCTGCTTCACTTTTGTTTTCCTTTAATATTTCATTTTCCAGCATCGTGCTGTTTTCCCGGATAATCTGTTCCACCGTCCGTTCATCTTCTATCACCGCCTCCGCCTCCCAGTCCGGCTCCGAATAAAAGAAAAAAGGCTGTGAAAAAGTCAGATAAAAACCAAGGCCCAGCATCTCGCCGAAAAACAAAACCATGGCCACTCGATCTTCTATTTTCATGATAAACTATATGAATCAGTTTCCCTTATTATTCATGCTGCAGGGCCAGGTGAATGCCCTCCGATATGGTAAAGCTGAGTCTTTTCACCGTCTCATCCACATCTTTGGGCGTCACGAACATGGTCCGCAGCTGAGGAGTGATCGTCTCTCCCAGAAAGGCTTCCCGCTCCTTTTCATTTAACGGTTCCATCACATGGACCATGGCATCGTGCACGATAGTCGCCGCATCCACCACCGTAGGAATACCGATGCCAATCACCGGAACCCCCAGACTTTTCTCATTGATGCCCTGGCGGTAATTTCCCACACCGCTCCCAGGATGGATGCCCGTGTCCGTCACCTGAATCGTCCGGCTCAATCGTCTGGTGCTCCTGGCCGCCAGCGCATCTACCACGATAACCAGCTCCGGCTGCGTCTCCCGCACCACACCCTGGATGATTTCCAGTGACTCCATACCCGTCTGCGCCGAAACCCCCGGGATCAGTCCGCTCAATTCAAAGGTCATCTTCCCATCCAATCCAGAAGTTCCATATTCCCGGATAATGTGCCTTGTAATATGAAGATTCCGCACCACATACGGTCCCAATGCGTCCGGCGTAATCTTCTCATTACCCAGCCCCACCACCAGTACAGAACTTTTCTCATGAAATACATGCATATCCTTCAGGCATTGAGCCAATTTCTCCGAAACCTCCCTGTGGATCCCTTCATCCGGCTGGGACAGATTTACCGCCTCGATAGTCACATAGAGACCCTGCTCCTTCCCCATAGCCTTCGCCCCATTCTCCGACTCGATCCGCACCCGGGTCGTTCGTATCTCCCGCTGCTCATCATAATCCTCCTCCACACTCACCCCGCGCAAGGATTCCGCCGCCTCCTGATACCCCTCCCGAGCCTCCAAAGCCAAATCCGTCCGAATCTCATACCTCATTTTCATACCTCCTGCTTCTACTTTTTCTCATCCTTGCCCCTAAGCGCATGCGCCAGCACCGCCCTGCCTACCAGCCTTCCAGTGCGTGCGCCAGCACCACCCTATCTACCAGCCTTCCAGTGCGTGCGCCAGCACCACCCTATCTACCAGCCTTCCAGTGCGTGCGCCAGCACCACCCTATCTACCAGCCTTCCAGTGCGTGCGCCAGCACCACCCTATCTACCAGCCTTCC
>JAQUWF010000103.1 GCA_028692975.1 Lachnospiraceae bacterium | reverse complement strand
GAAATCGTAAAAAATATAAGAGGTTAATCGTCAGAAAAGGAGAAAATAATATGGCAAAGAAAGTGATCACATTTGGAGAAATCATGCTTCGGCTGGCGCCGGAAGGCTATTATCGTTTTGTACAGGCAGACACCTTTGGTGCAACCTATGGCGGAGGGGAAGCGAACGTAGCGGTATCCCTTGCAAATTACGGCTTTGACGCATCATTTGTCACAAAGCTTCCTGCTCATGAGATCGGACAGGCGGCTGTGAATTCCCTTAGAAAATATGGGGTAGATACTTCCCATATCGCAAGAGGCGGGGACCGTGTGGGCATTTATTTCCTGGAAAAGGGTGCGTCTCAGAGACCTTCCAAGGTAATTTACGACAGAGCGAATTCTTCTATTTATACAGCAGATGCGAAGGATTTTGACTGGAAAGAAATATTCAAAGGTGCAGAGTGGTTCCATTTTACAGGTATTACACCAGCATTAAATGATAAGGTTGCAGCGATTTGCCTGGAAGCATGTAAGGCGGCTAAGGATGCGGGCATTACCGTATCCTGTGACCTGAATTACCGCAATAAACTCTGGTCCAAGGAGAAGGCCGGGGAAGTCATGGGCGAATTATGTCAGTATGTGGATGTGTGCATTGCAAATGAAGAGGACGCATCGGACGTTTTCGGTATCAAGGCAGCCAATACAGACGTAACAGCAGGAACTGTAAACCATGAAGGCTATAAAGAAGTTGCCAAAAAACTGGCAGACAGATTTGGCTTCAAAAAAGTAGCAATTACCCTGCGGGAGTCTATTTCTGCAAATGATAACAACTGGTCAGCAATGTTATATGATGGCGCGGACTATTTCTTCAGCAAAAAATATAAAATGCACATTGTAGATCGTGTAGGCGGCGGCGACAGCTTTGGCGGCGGACTGATCTGCGCATCTTTAAAGGGATTTGATTCTCAGAATACCATCGAATTCGCGGTGGCAGCTTCTTGTCTGAAACATTCTGTAGAAGGTGATTTTAATATGGTATCAATGGATGAAGTTTTGAAACTTGCCGGTGGCGACGCTTCAGGCCGTGTCCAGAGATAATAGACCCTACTGCCATTGGGGAATCGCGAAAGCGCTGTGAGATACAGCGCTTTTGCTGTAGAAAGATAACAGAAAAGGGGAATCAATATGGGAAAAAGAGCATTTGATTTATTGTCTATGGGCGAGATCTTGCTGCGCCTGTCACCGCCGGATAACGAGCGGATCGTCAGGGGCGATACCTTTGAAAAACAGGTGGGCGGAGCGGAATTAAATGTAGTATCGGGCGTCTCACTTCTGGGGCTGAGGACCGGGATCATCTCAAAGATTCCTGCAAACAGCATAGGTGCGTTTGCCAGGAATAAGGTGCGCTTCTGCGGCGTAAGTGATGATTTCCTCGTAAATGATGACAGCAGGGATGCAAGGCTTGGCGTATATTATTATGAAAATGGTGCGTATCCAAGAAAGCCAGGGATCGTCTACGACAGAATGTATACGTCGGTAAATAAAATCGACGTATCAGATTTCCCCCAGAATATATTTGAATCCACCAGATGCTTTCATACGTCGGGAATCACTCTTGCCCTCAGTGAGCAATGCCGCAGGACGGGGATTGAAATGATTAAACATTTCAAGGAACAGGGGGCCCTGATTTCTTTTGATGTGAATTTCCGGCTGAATCTCTGGTCGGGGGAGGAAGCCAGAGCATGTATTGAAGAGATACTGCCCTATGTGGATATATTCTTCTGCTCGGAGGATACGGCGAAGCTCACCTTTGGAAAAACCGGGGATGTGCGGGAGATTATGAAAAGTTTTGCGAAAGGTTATCCTGTTTCTGTCATAGCGTCCACACAGCGAACGGTGCACAGCCCCAAGGTCCACAGCTTTACCTCTGTGATATACGATGCGAAGCAGGGAATCTTTTATGAAGAAAAACCGTATGAAAATATTGAAGTAGTGGATCGTATCGGCAGCGGAGACGCTTATGTATCTGGTGTTTTGTATGGTCTGCTCTCGGAGCATGGCGATTGCTCCAAAGCACTACGGTTCGGAAATGCAAGCAGTGCGGCCAAGAATACGATCCCCGGCGATATGCCGTCCCTGAATCGCAGCGAGATCGAGACAATCATACAAGATCATCAAAACGGCGGTCAACAGCGGGAAATGAATCGATAGAAGCCATAAGATGTATTTCGGAATGGCTTATTTAGTGTGCGACTTGAAATAAAAATAACATCTGTGCTATACTGTTCTAAACTAAGAAGAGGAGAGTGCATATGGGACTGGAATCGATTCATAACAATCATAAATTATTGCCGGAACAGGCTGCAGATAGCATTGTAAATATTATTGTAAATGGCGAGTTTTCAAAGGGGGATCAACTCCCCAATGAATTTCAGCTGGCGCAGCAGCTGAATGTGGGAAGAGGCACGGTGAGGGAGGCCATGAAAATCCTGGTGTCACGAAACGTAGTAGAAATACGGCGTGGGACAGGAACCTTTGTGGCGGACAAGCCTGGGGTGGTGGAAGACCCTCTGGGGCTGACTTTCATAAATGATAAGGACAAGCTGGCGTATGACCTGTGTGAGCTGCGATTGATCCTGGAACCGGCTATCGCTGCCATGGCGGCAGAGCGGGCAACTGATTCGGATATTCGAAAAATAGAAGAGGCGTGCGAGGCAGTGGAGAAGAGGATCGCAGAGGGAGAGGCATACAGTGTGGAAGATGTTGCATTCCATGAATGTATTGCCAAATCCAGCAAGAACGTGGTGGTGCCCAATGTAATTCCGGTGATCCAGTCTTCTGTAGAATTGTTTATCTTATATACGGATGCGAAGCTGACTGCTCAGACCATACATACCCACAAGGCGGTGACGCAGGCTATTAAGGACAAGAATCCGGAGAAGGCGCGTCAGGCTATGGTAGAACATTTGATTTATAATAAAGAGTATATTGAGAAAACTACAAAAGAGAGAAAAAAATGATATTTTATTGCGATCGGGCCCCTGGGTCCGGTCGTTTTTCATAAAAAAAGAGTGCCAAAATTGGTAAAAACAGATAAGCGTTGTAAAAGCCTTGACGGCACAAAAGCATGGTGTTAGGATAAAGATAGAGATATGACGTATGATGTCTAAGGACGATTAAAAAAGTAAAGGAGACAGGAAAATGAGAAGTCAGGAATTGAGAAAGATTGCACCGGAATTAGATCCATTACGCTTGGGTACAGGATGGAAGCTGGAGGACTTATCCAAACCGCAGATTATGATCGAGAGTACCTTTGGGGACAGTCATCCGGGAAGCGGCCATTTGCTGGAACTGGTGGAGAAAGCCCGGGAAGGCGTAGCCGAAGCCGGCGGACACGGAGCGCGTTATTTTACCACGGATATCTGCGATGGAGAGGCACAGGGACATGATGGGATCAATTATTCTCTGGTATCCCGTGACATGATAGCCAATATGATCGAGATCCATGCAGAGGCAACACCTTTTGACGGTGCGGTGTTTGTTGCCAGTTGTGACAAAGGAATGCCGGCCCATCTCATGGGAATCGGAAGAGTCAATATTCCGTCTATTGTTGTTACCGGCGGTGTTATGGATGCAGGCCCGGATCTTCTTACTCTGGAACAGATCGGTATGTATAATGCCATGTGCGAAAGAGGCGAGATCACGCAGGAAAAATTAACCTATTATAAGCAGAATGCTTGTCCATCCTGCGGCGCATGTTCCTTCATGGGTACGGCTTCCACCATGCAGGTTATGGCAGAAGCACTGGGGCTGATGCTGCCGGGATCTGCTCTGATGCCAGCTACCAGCCCGGATCTTCGTGACTTTGCGAAGAAGGCAGGGGAGCAGGCTGTATGGCTGGCAAAAGAAAATCTGACGCCGGACAAGATCGTGACCATGAAATCCTTTGAAAATGCGATCATGGTACACGCGGCGATTTCCGGATCTACCAATTCACTGCTTCATTTGCCTGCTATTGCAAAAGAATTCGGAATTGAGATAGATGGAAATACCTTTGACCGTCTGCACAGAGGGGCACACTATCTGCTGAATATCAGACCGGCGGGAGAATGGCCGGCACAGTTCTTCTATTACGCAGGCGGAGTACCCACCATCATGGAAGAAATCAAGGACTTCCTGCATCTGGATGTTATGACCGTAACAGGAAAAACGCTGGGAGAAAATCTGGAAGAGTTAAGGGAAAACGGTTTCTATGATAAATGCGAGAAGTATCTGGAACCTTATGGACTGAAAAAAGAAGACGTGATCCGTCCCTTTGACAAGCCTTTTGGGACAGACGGAAGCATCGGTATTCTGGAAGGAAATCTCTGCCCGGACGGAGCGGTAGTAAAGCATACGGTGGTGCCGAAGGAAATGTTTCAGGCAGTGCTTCGCGCACGTCCCTATGACTGCGAGGAAGACGCAATCCATGCAGTATTGACCCATGAGATCAAACCGGGCGATGCGGTTATTATTCGCTACGAAGGTCCAAAGGGAAGCGGCATGCCGGAGATGTTCTATACCACAGAAGCCATTGCATCGGACGCAGAACTGGGTGCAAGTATTGCACTTTTGACGGACGGACGTTTTTCCGGGGCATCCAAAGGCCCGGCTATCGGGCATATTTCACCGGAGGCAGCAGAGGGCGGTCCTATCGCTCTGGTGGAAGAAGGGGACCTGATCCAGATTGATATTCCAAAGCGCATTTTACAGATCGTGGGAATACATGGGGAAGAAAAGATTCAGGAAGAAATAGCGGCGATCCTGGAGGAACGTAAGAAAGTATGGAAGCCGAAAGCACCAAAATATACCAAGGGTGTGTTGAAAATGTTTACTGAAAAAGCGGTATCGCCTATGCGGGGAGGATATATGGAATGATAAATGAAATGTTTGATATCAAGGGGAAAAAGGCAATCGTTACAGGCGGAACAAGAGGACTGGGGCTCGGAGTGGCGGAAGGCTATCTGGAGTCCGGCTGTGAGGTCGTTATTGTGGGGACCAGTGATAAGGTATATGAAGTGGCAGAGTCTTATCAGAAAAAGGGCTATGCATGTTACGGCGTCAAGGGCGATCTGGGTGACCGGGCTGACGTTTACCGTATCTTTGGAGAATGTGTAGAAAAACTGGGCGGTGATCTGGATATTCTGGTCACTGCACATGGAATACAGAGACGCCATTTGTCAGAGGAATTTCCGTTGAGTGACTGGGATGATGTGATTTCCGTTAACCTGACTTCCCTCTTTATTCTTTGCCAGGAGGCAGCCAAGATCATGCTTCCAAAAGGATATGGCAAGATCATCAACTTTGCTTCTATGAATACCTTCTTTGGCGGTCAGACGATACCGGCTTATGCGGCAGCCAAGGGCGGCGTGGCGCAGATGACCAAGGCTATGTCCAATGACTGGGCGGCCAGAGGCATCAATGTGAATGCGGTGGCACCGGGCTATATGAGGACAGAGATGACCGAGGGAGTCTACAATGATCCCAAGCGTCTGGAGTCCACTACGGACCGTATCGCCTGCCACCGCTGGGGCACCGGGGAAGATATGAAGGGTGCATGTATTTTTCTGGCGTCTCATGCCAGCGATTATGTATGTGGCTGTGTGCTGCCTGTGGACGGCGGATATCTGGCAAAATAGTCTGCAGTTTTTCCTGCTGCTTCTAATTCGCAACGGCGTGTCGGTTGTTGACCAACACATAAAAATCCCTCCAAACTTTAAAACCGAGTTTGGAGGGGTTTTTTATAATTAGTGTGACAAAACTGCCCACCCGAACACTGTTTTTTTATTTGGTGGACTAATACTTTTTACGTGATAAAGCTAATTGTTTTGACAACCATTATTTATAACTTCTTTGATTTGAGATAAGAAATTACTCGGTGCTTTAGGAATAAAAATTGCACCATAGTATTTCGCCGTTTTTATTTCAAGACAATCATCTTTTCCAGACATAAGAACGAATGGAATATCACAATGCCTCGGAAACACCTGTTGCAGTTTGAACATCAAAATCATTTTCCAAAGTTTGTCTTAAAATTTTTGAAAAGCTATTACAGTCATCAATTATTAAAATCTTTATCATTTTTTTCTTTTCACTTCCTTTCTACCCAATAGATAAGAGTATCTGCCATTGACCAAACGATGCTTAATAGCAAAGTAAGTATGCATATGGGCATCAGCAATATTCCGATTAGAAGACTGCTGATACCCATTACTGTATAACTGACAACCTGTTTTAATCCTAATGATTTCATTCTACTTTTATTGCAAGACTTCCACTGAAATTATCGCCCTTAAGAATAATATAATTGTCACCTGAACTAATGGTAAAATCATAGGTACTGTCAGCATTAGAATTAGCAATAGTGTGTTCCTCCCTACCTCCAAGCCAAAAAAGCGTTGCGGTGCCAGATGTAATTTTAAGAGTATAGGTAACTTTGAGTTCACTTCCGTTATTTCTTTCTAATGCCGTACCACCAAATATGTATTCCTCACCGTTGAATTTTTCGTAGTCTGCTGCATAGCTACCTACATAGGTATCATCACCCTTGGTTTTATCCCCTTGTAGGTTTCTTTCCTTGGTCAGTGCGTATTTGCTGAATGACTGCATCCAATCATTAAAACCATCAATAAGATTATCTTTCAAGTTACATTTATCGTGATTAGAGCTGCATCCTACAGCACAAAAAGTCAAACATAGTACCAAAATCAAAGATAAAACAATTTTCGTTCTTTTCATAATCGATATGCCCCTTACATTATTTTAGGTAAAACCATCAGAGCAAAAACCGCTATGCCACCAACGGCATAAAGGCTGTTTACAACTAAGCATACTTTCATTAAGTTGTTTTGAGCCTTTACTTTGACATACGAAATAATGGTAAAAACACCGCTGAATATCATAAAAACGGCATAACAGGAAATCATAATTTCTGCTACAGGTGATTGTAATGCCCAGTCATTCAACCGAAGTAGAAGTATTGTCCAAGGAATAAAAAGCATAATGGTGCTGATAACAGTTGAAATTTTATTTTTCATTTTGATTATCTCCTTTCAGCCTGCCCAAATCGGAAGCAGGCTATAGCCAAGGCTATTACTGTTACCGCTATGGCAACAGGTAAAAGCATTGATAGATTGATATCGTTTGTTGACATCTTAGTTGCAAGTTTTCCGTACTCTGCTGTGATTACATAGAACGGATAGCACATCGGATAAGCAAACCACAACTTTGTATTTATCATTAAAACTGAAGGTACGATAGATGCTAAACCTGCACCAACAGCAAATATTGGTGTTTGGATACAAACCGAAAGCATCCAAAACACAGCAAGCATTGGAATAGAAAATGCGAAAATCAATGCTGCTTCTTTTAAAACAAACATCGGAGAGAGCATAAAGTTATAGCCCTGCGTTTGTGTTGTAATTGCTGCACTTACAAAATACATACCGACTGCCATTAAAATTTGTGTTGCTGCAAGTGATAAAAGAACTGTAAATTTTGCTATACAGAGTTTTTTTGTACTGATTGGCAACGAAAGCATTTTCAATATGCCTTTATTGCTTCGTTCTGTTTGTGTGAGCAACACCGTTCCCACAACCATACTTGCAGGAAACATAAACCAAGACATACCTAAAAAACCTTGAATTAAGAAATTGTTTTCTGGGGAAATTCCGATGTCCTGCATCGTAAAGTTGATATTTGCGTTAAATATAGCAGGGAGCCAAAGAAATATTGTCGCTGCTAACAGTATCAAGAGAATTTTCGAGCGTTTGATCTTCTTAAATTCAACACTCAGCAAAGATGAAAAACTCATTCAAACGCCCTCCTTCCTTTCAGATAAATAAGTTCTGTCGCACCTGCTACTATCATTTCAATACAAGCGGCAATACAATACTTTACAGCATCTTCTGAAAATGTTTGAAATGGCAGTGCAAATGGAAACAAAGATAATATGAAATTCTTGTTTGAAATCATTGTGGCTGTAAAGATACAAACTACACAGATACCCAGTGAAACCCACATATTTTTACAAGCAGATGCAATAACCAGAGAAAATGCTGCTGACGGGACAATCAGCAAAAGCGTATATCCGTAATTTTTTAACAGTTCAATAAAGAAATCGGTGTCTGCCGAAAACCAATGCACTGTACAAAATGAAACTGTGGCTGCTTCTAATGCCAAAACAACAGCGGACATTCCCACAAGTAAGATAAACTTTCCGAAGAACATCGTACTTTCTTTCATCGACAGCGTTCTCATTTTCTGCATTGCATTATCCGCATATTCGGTGTAATACATCATACAGGCACCGATAACCACAAGCAGCACATTCAGCATCGCCATCATCTGCCAATTTGCATCAAGAAGAATTTTCAAAGGTCGTTCGGAAAGACCAACAAAATTCTCTGAACGGACAGCCATATTGAGTATAGGAATGAGCGATGCAAGAATGCCTCCACCTAAAAATGCAGCAATGAAACCTGTCCTTTTAAGTTTTTTACTCTCAACAAACAGCATCATCTTGCAACACCTTGCCATTTATTATCAGCATCAATGAGGGCAAGGAAAGTATCCTCCAAATTATCAGTCGGATAACCCTGTGCTGCCGCATTGCCTTTCAAATCGTCCATCGTGCCTTCAAAAAGCTGATGACCGTGATTGAGAATACCAATATAGTCTGCCATCAGTTCAATTTCCGAAAGCAGGTGTGATGATACAAGCACCGTGCAGTCAAATTTTTCGGGCAAAGAACGAATCAGCGTTCTGATTTCGTGAATACCAACAGGGTCAAGTCCATTTGTCGGCTCATCAAGAATGAGAATAGGCGGTCTGCCGATTAAAGCACTTGCAAGACCTAATCGCTGTTTCATTCCAAGAGAATACTTTTTTGCAAGCCTGCCCTTAAATTGTGTTAATCCCACAAGCTCCAGTGCTTCTGATACAGAGGATTTCGGTAACCCCAATATCTTACGAATAATTTCTAAATTTTCCTCGCCGCTTAGATTTCCGTAGAAAGCGGGTGCTTCAATGAAAGAGCCGATTTCTTTTAGAATCTGCACTCTGTTTTCGGGATACTTCTTCCCATCAATCGTAAAGCTGCCACTTGTCGGTTTTGTAAGTCCGAGAAACATTTTCATCGTTGTGGATTTACCTGCACCATTTGGACCGAGAAATCCGTAAACTGTTCCTTTCGGAATATGCAAACTGACATCTGATACCGCCGTGAAGTCGGCGTATGTCTTTGTAAGTTTTTGTGTTTCGATAATGTTCATAGTGTTTTACTCCTTTCGTCTACACTTATCAGTTTACACACTCAACCTTGTGCTAACATTCTCTCTACCTTACATCTACCTTACATTCTTCGCAGAGTAGCAAAAAAGGACATAAAGTATAATGTACCCATAACAGTGGACACTCGAATTAGTGTAGTCCCTTCGTTTTAGACACCTTTTCTAGGTGCCCCCTAAAACTGGACAGTCACACTAACTGTTCCCCTGTTTCTAGACAATGCTTTTAAGCTGTCCCTTCATTCTGGACAGGTTTTTATGTACATGGTATCCTTAATCTATCAACAGGAGGAAATCATGAGCAAAAAACTTTTTACCGAAGAGCAACAACAGTTATTACGTAATAATCCTTATGTTTACAGTGTTACTGCCTTACGCCTGCACCTGACCAAGGAGTTCAAGGAGCTTTTTATGACCGCCTATAACTCTGGTGATTCATCGCGGGCTATCCTTGCAAACTATGGCTTTGACATTACCGTCATCGGTGAACGCCGTGTTTGGAGCATCTCAAATCATATCCGCACCGAATACCAGAAATACGGCGAATTTCACGAAGGATATGGGCTGCGCAACCACAAACCTTTATCTGCCCCTCCCTCTGATCAGCCTTTGACTGAAAAAGAAGAAATCCGGCAGCTTCGCCACGAAATAGATTACCTGAAACAGGAAATGGAGTTTCTAAAAAAAATTTCCTCGATCAGAACCACAAGGAAGTAGGTACATTGCTCATGAACGATTCTTCCTATGTATTTAAAATCATTTTCCACACTCTACAGCAATCAGATAACTCACTGTCTGTAAGCTCCTTATGTTCCATCAGCGGTGTTTCCCGCAGCGGCTACTATGCCTGGTTAAAAGCTGCTCCCACCCGTGAAAAACTGGAACAACAGGATCGGGACGATTTTGAACTGATTCTAGCTGCCTACAAAATGCATGGCTACTCCAAGGGTGCCAAAGGAATCTATATGGCTCTTCTTCATATGAAGCCGCCCATCATTATGAATCTTAAAAAGATCAGGCGGCTTATGGACAAATTCAATCTCTCCTGTCCTTACCGCAAGGCCAACCCTTACAGACGAATGGCCAAAGCCCTGAAAACCAGCAAGGTTGCTGACAACCTGTTAAACCGTGAGTTTGAATCCTATGGCCCCCGCATGGTTTTGCTGACAGATATCACCTACCTGCCTTACAGCGGCACGTTTGCGTATCTGTCAACCATCCTGGATGCCTTTACCAAACAGATACTATCCTATGTGCTCAGTCCCTCTTTGGAGGTGGATTTTGTCCTGAAAACTGTGAATAAACTAATTACAGATCATAGTGTCTCCCTTCATGCCGAGACCATTATTCACAGTGATCAGGGCTGTCATTATACAAGTCATAAATTCATCAGCATCCTGTATGACAAGAAGCTCAGGCAATCCATGTCTCGCCGTGGCAACTGCTGGGATAATGCTCCTCAGGAAAGTTTCTTTGGTCACATGAAAGACCATATCAAAAGCGAACTTGATGCCTGCATTGTTTTCAACGACGTTCTGACAGTTATTGATAACTATATGGATTATTACAATAAGCGGCGCTACCAGTGGAATCTCGCCAAACTGTCGCCTAACGAGTACTATCAATTCGTCATGACTGGTAACTATCCGCTTAATGTCCCAAACGTGCCGGAACTCCCCGAGATTACAAAAGAGCCTGCCCAGCTGGGAACCAAAACTGATACTAATAACAAATAAATTTCATAAAGGATACCATTGTCCAAAACAAAGGATACGAATTGTGTGTACGTGTCTAAAAAATAGGCACTACACAAATTCAAAATGTCCTTGACAAGGGGTACAGTTTAAAGATATGGTATAATATCAAGCGGAAAGAAGGTGTCTGTATGGATTATGAATACTTAAAGGATAAGCGTATCTTGCTCGTTGATGATGAGCAGGAGCTTTTAGATATGGTCATTTCAATTTTGAACAAAGAAGGATTTGAAAATATCGTAACGGCAAGGAGTGTTTCCGATGCTATTGAAACCGCAAACGAGATTACTCCCGATTTTGCCGTTCTTGATATTATGCTGCCAGATGGCAATGGCTTTTCACTTATGGAAATGCTAAAGGAAAAAGCCGATTATCCAATCTTGTTTTTAACAGCTCGTGGTGAAGATGAAGATAAATTTAGAGGATTTGGACTTGGTGCAGATGATTATATTGTAAAACCTTTCTTGCCAAAAGAGCTTGTCTTTCGCATTACGGCAATTCTCAGAAGAAGCTACAAAGGCGATAAGCCGCTTGTAAAACTAAGTGGTAGCGAAATAGATTTTGAACGGGCAGAAGTTATTAAAAACGGTGAACATATACCCCTTACGGCAAAGGAACACGAGCTATTGTCTGCCCTCTATCGTAATGCAGGTAGAATTGTAACGATTGACGCACTCTGTGAAGCTGCGTGGGGTGACAATCCTTTTGGATATGAAAACTCTTTAATGGCTCATATTCGCCGTATTCGTGAGAAAAT
>JAQUWF010000102.1 GCA_028692975.1 Lachnospiraceae bacterium | reverse complement strand
TGGAAGATGCAAAAAGCCAGGCACAGGGTATTCTAACGGATGCGAACAAGCAGGCAGAAGAAATCATGCAGGCTGCAGCGGAAGAGGGAAAATCTCTGGAAAAAGAAATCTCCGAAAAAGCAGCACTTGCAGTGAATAATGCCAAAGAACGCAGCGTATCTTCTGCCGATCTGCAGAAAAGACGTGCGATTCTCCAGGCGAAGCAGTCCATGATCAGCGACGTTATCCAGAAGGCATATGTCCGGGTAAAGGAGCAGGATGTGGAATCGTATTTTGCCATGATGGAGAAGATGCTGGAACAGGCCGTGTGTCCGCAAAAAGGAATCATTTATTTCTCCAGAAAAGATCTGGAGCGGATGCCGGAAGGATTTGAAGAGAGAGCAAAAGCCATCGCTGCCACAAAGGGCGGCGAACTGGAAATATCCAAAGAGAGCCGTAATCAGGAGAGTGGATTTGTGCTCGCTTACGGCGGCATCGAGGAGAACTGCTCATTTAAGGCATTGTTTGATGCAAAGAAGGATGAACTGCAGGATCAGGTTCATCAGTTGTTATTTTCATAACCGCGAAGGAGGTTGTCATGTCTGATATGCAATATACTTATGCGGTTGCGCGAATTCGGGCTTTAGAGGTAGCGTTGTTTTCCTCATCAGTCATCGAACAGCTCATGAGCTGCAAGGACGAGAAACAGTGTCTGCAGTTTCTGAAAGAAAAGGGCTGGGGTGACAGTGATACACCTTTGGACGCAGAAGCGATTCTGGGAAGGGAACGGGAAAAGATCTGGGAGGTCATGAAAGAACTTGAGGTAGATATGTCTCTGTTCGATGTGCTTTCTTATGAGAATCTGTTCCATAACCTGAAGGCGGCGATCAAAGAGGTGTGTACGGAAACAACCAATCCACATATTTTTTATCGGGACAACGCTATGCCAAGGGAAGTTATGATTCCCATTGTGAAAAACAAGGACTGGCAGGCATTGCCGGAGAATATGCGTGTATGTGCACAGGAAGCTTACGAGACGCTTTTGCAGACCAGGGATGGTCAGTTGTGTGATGTGATCGTGGACCGGGCGACGCTTTTGGCTGTTTACCAGGCTGGTAAGAAGTCAAAAGAGCCGATTATACAACAGTATGCGGAATCAACCGTTGCTGTTACCGATATCAGAATCGCAGTTCGTTCACAGAAAACCGCAAAATCAATGGAATTCATGAATCGTGCTCTGGTGGAGTGTGATTCTATCAATATTCAACAGTTGGCCAAGGCTGCCCTGAGTGGAGCCGAGGCACTGACTGCATATCTGTCTGATACAGACTATGCAGGGGCTGCCGAAGCACTGGCAGTTTCGCCGTCCGCATTTGAGCGCTGGTGCGATAACCGCATCATCGAGACCATACGGCCGCAGAAATATAATCCGTTTTCCGCAGGTCCGCTGGTGGCTTATGTGCTGGCAAGAGAGAATGAAATAAAGACGGTTCGAATCATTTTGTCCGGAAAGCAAAACGGTCTGGAGGATGATTCTATCCGGGAAAGGGTAAGGGAAATGTATGTATAAGATAGCAGTAATGGGCGATTACGACAGTATTTATGGTTTCGCCACACTGGGTCTTGACACTTTTCCTGTCCAGGATTCCCAGGAGGCCGCACAGATATTGAATCGTCTGGCAGAGAGCCAATATGGTATTGTCTATATGACCGAGGGCTGTGCTGCAGGGATTGAACATGAAGTTTTAAAGTATCAGGAGCAGCTGTCACCTGCCATTATCCTAATCCCCGGTATCGCGGGCAACACAGGAAAAGGCATCGAGAATGTGAAGAAATCGGTGGAGCAGGCAGTTGGATCAGATATTCTGTTCGCACAGAACTCTTAGTGAAGCGAACTTCTATATTGCAAAAAAAGAAAGGTGGGTGATTCGTCCAGATGAGTACAGGTACGATAAAAAAAGTAGCAGGACCTCTGGTTATCGCTGAGGGCATGCGTGACGCGAATATGTATGACGTGGTGCGTGTAAGTAATCAGCGATTGATTGGAGAAATTATAGAAATGCACGGGGATGAAGCCTCTGTTCAGGTATACGAGGAGACATCCGGACTGGGACCGGGAGAACCGGTAGAGTCCATGGAAGTTCCCCTTTCCGTAGAATTGGGACCGGGCCTTATTTCCAGTATTTATGACGGTATCCAGCGTCCGCTGGATGAGATTATGAAAGTTTCACAGAGCAACAACCTGAAACGTGGTGTGGAGGTTCCGTCTCTTAGCCGCGAGAGTAAATGGGAGTTCGTTCCAGTTGCCAAGGTTGGGGACGAGGTAGGAAGCGGTGATATTCTGGGAACGGTACAGGAGACTCCTGTAGTGCAGCAGAAGATCATGGTGCCTTACGGTACTGAAGGAACAATCAAAGAAATCAAGAGCGGCTCTTTTACTATTGAAGAGACCGTTGCTGTATTAGAGACTGCAGACGGTGACAAGGAATTGTCCATGCTGCAGAAATGGCCGGTTCGTAAGGGCCGTCCGTATGCAAAGAAATTACCGCCGGAGATGCCTCTGGTAACAGGTCAGCGTGTCGTTGACACCTTCTTCCCCATCGCAAAAGGCGGTGTGGCAGCAGTTCCTGGACCTTTCGGAAGCGGTAAGACCGTTATCCAGCATCAGCTGGCAAAATGGGCTGAGGCTGATATCGTTGTCTACATCGGATGTGGAGAGCGTGGAAATGAAATGACAGACGTTCTGAATGAGTTCCCGGAATTGAAGGACCCCAAAACAGGTCAGTCCCTCATGCAGAGAACTGTCTTGATCGCCAACACCTCCGACATGCCGGTTGCAGCCCGTGAGGCTTCTATTTACACCGGTATTACCATTGCAGAATATTTCCGTGATATGGGATTTTCCGTGGCACTGATGGCTGACTCCACTTCACGTTGGGCTGAGGCACTCCGTTAGATGTCAGGACGTCTGGAAGAGATGCCAGGTGAGGAAGGTTACCCTGCTTATCTGGGAAGCCGTCTGGCACAGTTCTACGAGCGTGCAGGCCATGTGATTTCGCTGGGAAGTGATAAGAGAGAGGGCGCATTATCCGTTATCGGAGCCGTTTCTCCTCCAGGTGGAGATATTTCCGAGCCTGTATCTCAGGCGACACTGCGTATTGTAAAGGTATTCTGGGGACTGGATGCTTCCCTTGCGGCGAAGAGACATTTCCCGGCTATCAACTGGCTGAACAGTTATTCGCTGTATCTGGATAACATGGAAGGCTGGTTCAACAAAGAAGTAAATGAGCACTGGATGGAGATGCGACAGAATCTTATGTCTCTGCTTCAGGACGAAGCGGAACTGGAAGAGATCGTTAAGATGGTAGGTATGGATGCACTTTCTGCACCGGACCGTCTGAAGATGGAGGCCGCCCGCTCTATTCGTGAGGACTTCCTGCATCAGAACTCCTTCCATGAGATCGATACGTATACGTCTCTGGAGAAACAGTATCTGATGATGAGTCTGGTATATGAATTCTACGCTGAGTCTCTTGAGGCTCTGAACAAGGGCGCAGCTATTGGACAACTGCTGAAGATGGCTGTTCGTGAGCGTATCGGACGTTACAAATATACGTTGGAAGCGGATATCGAGCCGGAATATCACAAGGTTCGTGAAGAATTAGGCGCTGAGATTGCCAATGTATTCGGAAAGGAGGACTTCTAAAATGCCAAAAGAGTATAGAACCATACAAGAAGTTGCCGGACCGTTAATGCTGGTCAAAGGCGTTGAGAATGTTACCTATGATGAATTGGGTGAGATCGAGCTGGTAAGCGGAGAGACCCGTAGATGTAAGGTGCTGGAGATCGACGGCAGCAATGCGCTGGTACAGTTGTTTGAAAGTTCTACCGGTATCAACCTGTCCAACAGTAAAGTACGTTTTCTGGGACGAAGCATGGAGTTGGGTGTATCGGAAGATATGCTGGGCCGTGTATTCGACGGACTGGGCCGCCCTATCGATGATGGCCCTGAGATCCTGCCGGAAGCGCGTATGGATATCAATGGTCTTCCTATGAATCCTGCAGCGAGAAGTTACCCGGATGAGTTTATCCAGACTGGTGTTTCCGCTATCGACGGACTGAACACACTGGTACGTGGACAGAAACTTCCTATCTTCTCTGCATCCGGTCTGCCACACGCCAACCTGGCTGCGCAGATCGCAAGACAGGCAAAGGTACGCGGAACAGATGAACCATTCGCCGTTGTATTCGCTGCTATGGGTATTACCTTTGAGGAATCAAACTTCTTCATCGAGAGCTTTAAAGAAACGGGAGCTATCGACCGTACGGTATTGTTTATCAATCTGGCCAATGACCCGGCTGTTGAGCGTATCAGTACGCCGCGTATGGCACTGACCGCCGCGGAATATCTTGCTTTCGAGAAAAATATGCACGTACTGGTTATCCTCACCGATATCACCAACTACGCGGACGCACTGCGTGAGGTATCTGCCGCACGTAAGGAAGTTCCGGGCCGTCGTGGATATCCGGGATATATGTATACGGACCTTGCTTCTTTATATGAAAGAGCAGGACGCCAGAAAGGTAAGAGCGGCAGTGTGACCATGATCCCGATCCTGACCATGCCTGAGGATGATAAGACACATCCTATCCCTGACCTTACCGGATATATTACAGAGGGCCAGATTATCCTCAGCCGTGAATTATACCGTAAAGGTGTTACACCGCCTATCGATGTACTGCCGTCTCTGTCACGTCTGAAAGATAAAGGTATCGGCGAGGGCAAGACCCGTGCTGACCATGCAAGTACCATGAACCAGTTGTTTGCTGCATATGCCCGTGGTAAAGAGGCCAAGGAACTTATGGTTATCTTGGGTGAGGCTGCATTATCCGACATTGATTTGATCTACGCGAAGTTTGCGGATGCTTTTGAGGCTGAGTATGTATCACAGGGTTATATGACCAACCGTGATATTGAAGAAACCTTGAAGATTGGCTGGAAATTATTATCCATCCTGCCAAGAGGCGAGCTGAAACGTATTGATGACAAGTTCTTAGACGAGTACTATGGTAAATAGACAGGTCTGAGGCAACGAATCAGAAAGAGAGGTGATTGCAGTTGGCATCTACCACGGTGAATCCTACCCGTATGGAACTAACCCGGTTGAAGAAAAAACTGGTGACGGCTACGAGGGGACACAAATTACTGAAAGATAAACGAGACGAATTGATGCGCCAGTACCTGGACCTGGTCCGGGAGAATATGGAAGTGCGTGTCCGGGTAGAAAAAGGCATTCGCTCTGCTAATACGAATTTTGTCATTGCAAAGGCAGGGATGTCGGAGGAGATTCTGCATACGGCGCTTATGGCACCGAAGCAGGAGATTTATCTGAAGCCATCCAAGAAAAATGTCATGAGTGTGGATATTCCGGTCTATGAATATTCCACCAGGACAGCCGATGCTAATGATATCTATTCCTACGGTTTCGCATTTACGTCGGGAGATCTGGACGGGGCGGTACAGTCCTTATCCGATATCCTGCCGGATATGATGCGGCTGGCGGAATGTGAGAAGGCCTGCCAGCTTATGGCGGCGGAGATCGAGCGTACCAGAAGGCGTGTAAATGCCCTGGAACACGTTATTATCCCGGAGACCAAAAAGAATATCAAATATATTACCATGAAACTGGACGAGAATGAGCGTAGTACCCAGATCCGTCTAATGAAGGTAAAAGATATGATGCTGGAGGAAGCACACAAATATAGCGAGCGTTAGTAGGGGAATTTTTTCAGCTCCTTACATATACTATGAAAGAAGAGTATGTGTAAGGAGTTTTTTATGTTCTTTGAAAATCCTATACCATTTCACATGGCGTACCCGTCCAGCAGTTTTTATGACAATGAACAGGAAGCGCAGACGGATCTGAATCTTATGAAATCTTATTACCCGGAACTGGCCGTGCGTATTCAGGAAAAGGTGGGCGCGGAATGCGACTGCATGGAATATGATGGCAGCATGATCTACGATGCATATCCGGACAATCACATGGTAGAGCGGACCTGCGGGCGCATTACCAGAGATCTGTGCAGCGGCTGTGAAGACTATCAGGAATCCCAGATCGAGGCTCTGGTGCGGGTCATGTTCTGCCACGAGATGTTCCAGCGCCGCTGCCGCCATCGGAGGATTCAGCACAATTTTTGAAAAACCTGTTGAGGTTTCAGGGGAAAACCAGTACAATATAGGAATGAATATGAATGAATTATTGCAAACCTATATAAATGAAAAATTATACCGCGTGATCATGAGTGGAGCGAATGCCGAGGGCGGGCCGAGTAAAATAAAAATTCGGCCTGTCTTATTGCAGGGAAAAATAAAATTCCAGTGTACGGAGACACATGGACCGAAGGAACTTCACAAAAATTATGACACGGCAGAGATGATCCGCTATATCCAGGATGCTATGGAAACAAATTTCCGGCAGCTGCAGTTTGAGGCAGAGAAAGCCAGCGGTTCTGTTTTAGTGAGCAAAAAGGGAAAAATGACTATTAAAATAAAGAAAAACACCACGGTTGCCGGGCCGAAGCCGGTGCTGGAACACAACCGCAAGAAAAACTACATACTGGATACCAGTAAGCCCATTCCGTTCCTTATTGATCTTGGGGTCATGAGCCGGGAAGGGAAGATCATCAACAGCAAATATGACAAATTCAAGCAGATGAACCGTTTTCTGGAGTTCGTGGAGGATATTCTTCCACAGCTGGCGAAGGACCGGGAAGTGACGATCCTGGATTTTGGCTGTGGCAAGTCGTATCTGACGTTCGCTTTGTATCATTATCTTCATGAGGAGAAAGGCTATGATGTGAATATCATCGGCCTGGATCTGAAGGAGGATGTGATTGACCACTGTGAGGGGCTGGCGCGGAAGTATCATTATGAGAAACTGCATTTCTTCGTGGGAGACATTGCCTCCTATGAGGGTGTTTCGGCGGTGGACATGGTGGTGACCCTCCATGCCTGTGATACGGCCACAGATTTTGCACTGGCGAAAGCCGTGGAATGGGGCGCGCAGGTGATTCTGTCCGTTCCGTGCTGTCAGCATGAACTGAATAAACAGATTGAAAATGATATGCTGGCACCGATCATGTCCTATGGAATCTTGAAGGAACGCATGGCGGCACTTTTGACGGACGGGCTGCGGGCGGATATGCTCTCAGATCAGGGGTATGAGGTGCAGATATTAGAGTTCATCGATATGGAACATACGCCGAAGAATCTGCTGATCCGTGCCGTAAAAGGGTCTGGGAAGAAAAAGGCCGGGGATGATTTCCGTGCCTGTATGGACTTTTTCCATGCGAAGCCAACATTAGAAAAACTGCTTTACAATCGGGAGACGAAAGATACATGAAGAAGAAAATAATTAAAATCATCGTGCTGCTGCTTGTGTTTGTGGGAGGCGTAATCCTCTTCAGCAGCCTGATGAATCATGATACTACAGAAAACACTGCAGATTTGGAGAATCCTACCCTGCCGGTGCTCTGCATCGACTTGAATGGGAAGAAGGTAGACCGTTTGTATGGCTACACCCAGGCTATGCAGGCGGATTTTATGCGGGACACGCTGGTGCCGCTGACGACAAACCGGGAGATCACCGTATCCATGAAGACCTACGATGCGCCGGTGGACAATGTCACTTACGAGGTGAGCACCTGCGATGGCAAGACTGTTGTGGAAAACGCCAAGGTTGGGAATTTTAAGGAAGACGGCGAATACCAGACAGCGACCTTTTCCCTGGAACAGCCGATCCTTATGAACCAGGAGTATTCGTTGAAATTCACGCTGACCATAGGACAAAGGGAAGTCTATTATTACACGAGGCTGATACAGCGTGCGGCCATCAATATTAATGAATATGTGGATTTTGTCTATAATTTCTATGAGAAGTGTACAAACAAAGAAGGTGCCGCTGACCTGAATAATTATATCGAGCCGGATGAAACGGTGACGAACAGCAGCTTTACCAGTGTGAATATTCATTCCAGTTTTGAACAGATCACCTGGGGCAGCCTGAAACCGCAGATTTACCGCAAGGCGGTCCCCACGATCCGGGAGATCAATGAGTCCACGGGAAGTATTTCTCTGGATTATATGATCTCGGCTGTCAATGATGAGGGGCAGACGGAGCTGTACCATGTGACGGAATTTTACCGTATGCGGTATTACCAGTCCAAGGTTCTGCTGCTGGATTTTGAGCGTCAGGCGGTTCAGGTATTCGAGGGGGCAAAGGGCGTTATTGCCAATTCCCGTGTGAATCTGGGCGTGGCAAAGAAAACGGTACAGTACAAGACGAATAAAAATGCGGATATTGTCGCATTTGTTCAAAATGGAGATCTGTGGAGTTATAACAGCAGTGCGGATAAAATATCCCGTGCCTACAGTATGCGCAGCCTTGAAGAAGGCGACGAGCGGGACGATTATCTGGGACATGATATTAAGATCATCCGGGTGGAAGAGTCTGGGGATATTGATTTTGTTGTGTATGGCTACATGAATAAGGATATTCATGAGGGAAAGGTCGGCATCAGTCTCTGCCATTACAATAGTGAGCGGAATTCTGTGGAGGAAAAAGTATTTATTCCATATACGAAATCTTTTGAATTTTTAGCGCAGGATCTGGCAAAACTATCTTATGTAAATGAGAATAATATGCTGTATCTGTATTTGGAAAATAAGGTATATAAGGTGAATCTGGACGACTTTACCTCAGAGGTCATTTTAGACAGCATTGACCCGGACTGTTTTGTGGTCTCGACTTCCCAGAGCAAGGTCGCATGGATGAATGAAATGTCGGAATATGCATCCACGAATATCACAGTCATGGATCTGGAACTGGAACAGACGCGGGGAATTGTGGCTGCGGACGGCACGAAGATCAAGGCGCTTGGCTTTATCAATGATGATTTTATTTACGGTGTTGCCAATGATGTGGATATTGTTTCGGATGCGGTGGGCAATATCACTTATGCTATGAGCAAGATGGAAATCGAAGCCTTTGACGGAACCCTGGTGAAGGAATATCTGGCTGAGGGAGCGTGGATCAGTCAGGTAAATATCCAGGAAGGACTCATCGAACTGCTTCGGGTGACCTGGGATGGCAGTGCATATGTGGAAGCGCCTACGGACAATATTATGAATAATCGCCAGAGTACAGATGATACGGTAAGTGTTAAGACGATTTCTTCTTCACGTCAGGGAACACAGGTTGCACTGCTGTTTTCCAAGACGCTTACCAATCACAATCCGCTGGTGTCTCTGGCAAAGATGCAGGTGCACGATACAGCGACGGATCTGGATATTAATCTGCCGGAGCAGAGCACAGATGATTCTTATTATGTTTATGCCAAGGGCAGACTGGATGGTATCTATACGAAGCCTGCAGAAGCGGTTCAGAGAGCCGATGAGCAGGTAGGTGTGGTGTTGAACCGCAGCCAGCAGTATGTTTGGGAGCGCGGTAATGTGGTGAGCAAGATCAATCTGCTGAATGATGATATCCTCCCGGCCTTTTTGACGGGGACGATCGATGAGTCGGCCCTGCAGCAGGCGGTAGGTGATACGGCGAGAGTCATGAATCTGACCGGTTGTACGCTGGATGAAGTCCTGTATCAGGTGAGTCAGGGCCGCGCCGTGGTGGCAAGGCTGGCGGACGGCACTTGCAAGGTTATTGTGGGGTATGATAAGTATAATACACTGCAGTATGTGCAGGATACCGGGGAGCATCAGTATTTTGGCATCAATGACAGTAAGGCCATGTTTGAGGCTGGTGGAAATGTATTTGTAAGTTATGTGGAGGCTTTGCCTGTGCAGTAAATGCACAGTACTGAGTGAACAGCAACGAATTAGTGAACTGGCTGGAAACGCTGTTTTGTGTTTTCCGGCCAGTTTTTTGAAATTAGTGAATTAGACAATTAGTATAAAAGAATCAGCATAAGAAATTAATATCTTAGGAGGATGTTTTTATGGACGAGCGTATTAAGAAACTGGCGGCAGGGCTGGTGAATTATTCCTGTAATGTGCAGAAGGGCGAGAAGGTTTATATTCATTATACGGGCGCGGCGACCAAGACTCTGGCACGGCAGCTGATCAAGGAGGTGTATGCGGCGGGCGGTGTTCCCTTTGCACATTTTACGGATACGCAGGTACAGCGGGAGATTTTGCTTCATGCCACGAAGGAACAGATGGAACTTATGGCGCAGGTGGACGGCCTGGAGATGGCAAAGATGGATTGTTATATCGGGGTGCGCGGCGGAGATAATGTGTCGGAACTCTCAGATGTGCCCCAGGATCGCATTCGGCTATATGAGCAGTTTTATATGACGCCTGTCCATCAAGAGATCCGTGTGCCGAAGACCAGGTGGGTGGTGCTTCGTTATCCTAATGCGTCTATGGCACAGTTGTCGGAGACCAGTGTGGAAGCTTTCGAGGATTTTTATTTTAATGTGTGTACGCTGGATTATTCCCGCATGGGGAAGGCTATGGAATCGCTGGTGGATCTTATGAACCGCACGGATAAGGTGCGCATGGTGGGACCGGGGACGGATATTTCCTTTTCGATTAAAGGGATTCCGGCTGTGGCCTGTGCAGGGAATATGAATATTCCGGACGGGGAGGTTTATACGGCTCCTGTGAGGGATTCTGTGAATGGGGTGATTTCTTATAATACGCTGTCTATCAATCAGGGGTTTGTGTTTGAGGATGTTTGTCTGACTTTTGAGAATGGGAAGATCGTGAAGGCTACGGCTAATGACACGGAGCGGATTAATGCAATTTTTGATATGGATGAGGGTGCGCGGTATATTGGGGAGTTTGCCATTGGGGTGAATCCGTTTATCCTGCAGCCTATGAAGGATATTTTGTTTGATGAGAAGATTATGGGATCTATTCATTTTACGCCGGGTAATTGTTATGAGGATGCGTTTAATGGGAATGCTTCGGCGCTGCACTGGGATTTGGTCTGGATCCAGAGAGCGGATTTTGGGGGCGGGGAGATTTATTTTGATGATGTGCTGGTGCGGAAGGATGGGAGGTTTGTTGTGGAGGAATTAGAAGGGTTGAATGCGGAGAATTTGGTTTAGGGGAGGTGGTGGCGAGGGGCGGCGCTGCATACGCCTTTGTTTTTGAACCGCTGCGGGGTTTTGAAAGTCTAAAGAAAACCGGCACGGCGGCTGTTGAACCAGCCACATTCGCACCACTTGCTTGATGCAAGTGCTGCTCAGGTGGCTTTGAAATTGGGCTTTGTAAGCCCAATTTCATCAACGGCCGCCGTGTCGGTTTTCTTAAGTCTTTCTGAAAACCCCTTCGCTGATGTTCAAAAACAAAGGCGTATGCAGCGCCTACGGCTCGCAAGGGGGTGGAAGACTGGGCGGGCTGGTGCCTGCGGCACGGCGCGGTTAGAGGATTTGGGCTGGTGCCTGCGGCACGGCGCGGTTAAGATTGCTGTGGAGGGAGTTTTTTGTTATGATGGGGATATAGGTTGGCGTACGGGCTGGGAGGCGGAAAGTTGTCGTGGGACCGTAAAGCAGGCGATAAAGTACGGTCTGACAGGCGGAAAGTTGTCGTGGGACCGTAAAGCAGGCGATAAAGTACGGTCTGACAGGCGGAAAGTGGTCGTGAGACCGTAAAGCAGGCGATAAAGTACGGTCTGGCAGGCAGAAAGTAGTCGTGAGACCGTAAAGCAGGCGATAAAGTACGGTCTGGTAGGCAGAAAGTGGTCGTGGGACCGTAAAGCAGGCGATAAAGTACGGTCTGGCAGGCGGAAAGTGGTCGTGAGACCGTAAAGCAGGCGATA
>JAQUWF010000009.1 GCA_028692975.1 Lachnospiraceae bacterium | reverse complement strand
GTTTTTATCTTTGGCCTGTTCGGGATTCCCTCACTTGGAATATTGGGCGCAGCTATTGCAACTGCTGTCTCTCGTGGGGTAGAATTAGTATGGACACTTTATGAAATGCGCAGAAAAGGAAGCACCGAGATTCGGTTCACATATTTGCTGCATACGGATCAGGCATTGAAAAAGGACTTCTGGAAACACACACTGCCTGTATTGGGTAATGAAATGGTCTGGGGCTGTGGATTTACCATGTATTCGGTGATCATGGGGCATCTTGGTTCTGACGCAGTAGCGGCGAATGCTATTGCAAATATTGTGAAGAACCTGATCGCCTGCTTTTGCCTCGGTCTTGGGAATGGCGGTGCGATCCTGGTTGGAAATGAACTGGGAGCCGGAAAACTGGAACGGGCGAAGAAATATGGAAGAAAGCTCTGCACCATATCTGTCGTGGGTGGCGCAGTATCCGGGCTGATATTACTTGCCATCACGCCAGTGGTCCTGCATTTTTCCAATCTTTCCGTGCAGTCAGCCTACTATTTGAAATGGATGCTGGTCATGTGCTCTTACTATGTGATCGGAAAATCCATTAACAGCACCACTATAGCAGGAATCTTTTGCGCAGGCGGTGATTCCAGATTTGGCTTTGCATGCGACACGGTCACATTCTGGTGCGGGACGGTTCCACTGGGGCTGATTGCAGCATTTGTGCTGGATATGCCGGTACTGGTGGTTTATTTCATCCTGAATCTGGATGAAATCGTGAAGCTTCCGGCAGTATATATACATTACAAAAAATATAAATGGGTCAGAAATCTGACAAAATAAAAGGAGGATATAGACATGACAGTAAAAGAAAAAATGCATAGCGGGGAATTATATTTGCCAGGTGATGAGGAATTGATGAGAGAGCAGAATGGTTATCTGGATCGGCTGTATGATTTTAATCAGACGCGGCCCACGGAGGGTGCGAAACGCGCGGCACTCTTGAAGGAAATGTTTGCAGAATTGGGAGAGGACTGCTATATTGAGCCGCCTTTTCATTCTAATTTCGGCGGTCATCACGTTCATTTCGGGAAAGGGATTTATGCGAATTTCAATCTGACGCTGGTGGATGACACGCATATTTATGTGGGAGATTATACTATGTTCGGTCCAAATGTGGTCGTGGCTGCAGCGGGGCATCCCCTTCTTCCAAAACTGCGGGCCCAGGGCTATCAGTACAATGCTCCGGTCCGTATCGGGAAAAACTGCTGGATCGGAGCGGGGGTCATCATTGTACCTGGCATTACCATAGGGGACAATGTGGTCATCGGCGCAGGAAGTGTGGTCACAAAAGACCTGCCCTCCAATGTGGTGGCTGTGGGGAATCCCTGCCATGTACTGCGGGAGATCAATGAACATGATGCAGAGTATTATTTCAAAGACAGAAAAATCAGTCTGGAATTAAAAAATATTTAAACAGGAGAGCGGCTTATGTATACAGATTATCATTTACACACGTATTACAGCGATGATTCGGATTATCCCATGGAGGAATTGGTCAAAGATGCCATAGCCATGGGGCTTGACCAGATTTGCTTTACAGACCATGTGGACTATGGGATCAAGGACGACTGGGCAGATCAGTCCGACAGTTACCACCCGGAAGAGAAGAAAAATCTGCCTGTTATGAATGTGAAATATCAGGCATACCATGAGGAAATCAGCCGGATGCAGAAAAAATATGATGGAAAAATCATCATCCGGGAGGGCATGGAGTTTGGTATGCAGGTGCACACCATTCCACAGTACCGGAAACTCTTTGCGACCTATCCTTTTGATTTTATTATTATGTCCTGCCATCAGGTAGATGACAAAGAATTCTGGTCACAGGATTTTCAGAAAGGTAAGACCCAGGAGGAATACAACCGGAAATATTACGAAGAAATCCTGCAGGTTATCCGTCGGTATAAAGATTACAGTGTGCTGGGGCATCTGGATATGATTACCCGCTACGATCCGGCTGGTATATATCCTTTTGAGAAGGTTCGGGATGTTGTCACGGAGATCCTGCAGCAGGTTATAGGGGACGGCAAAGGCATCGAGGTCAATACCTCCAGCCACCGTTATGGGCTTTCCGACCTGACTCCATCCAGGGATATTCTGAAACTTTACCGGGAACTGGGGGGAACTATCCTTACCATAGGCAGTGACACCCACAATCCGGAGCATCTGGCCGCCCATATCAAAGAAACACTGGAAGAAGTAAAAGAGATGGGATTTACTTCCATTTGCACATATGAAAACATGCAGCCTGTCTTTCATCAGTTATAAGGAGGGAATTATGCCAAAATGGATCATTCAGGGTTTGATGACCAATCTGAAAACATGGATCAAACTGGAAAAAACGTAATGTACAGAAAGTGCTATATGGAATATTATCTTGATATGAAACAAAAATTAGAAAAATAATAAACTTATTGTTTCATGATAACAGCGGCACGCATAACAAAGTCATGGGTCGTATGCGTGATCAGGGAATGGGTCAATTTCGCCATGTGCTGGGGAGACTCTTTGAGTGCACCGTTGAGCCAGGTCTGAATCAGGCCGACGCATCCACTGAGGCAGAAAGAAGAAGCATATGCGATGTCCAGAATGTTCTTGTCGGAGAGGGAAATGTCCTTGCTCATCATGTTTTCCGCAATGATTCTTTCTATATTCGTGACAAAAGCCATGTCACCATGGGGACCCAGGAGTGCGCAGCAGATGTCCTGATTTTTCTCGAGAAAAATAAAGAACTGTTCCACAAAAGAGGAGGTATCTTTACAGACCGGTTCCAGTGGATGATTCTGAATGGTTTCGATAACCTCTGCCTCCAGTTCGGCTTCGATGGATTCCAGCATCTGGTAAATATCTGAATAATGCAGATAAAAGGTGGAGCGGTTGATATCTACCTCGTCCACCAGTTCCTTTACGGTGATTTCACGAACACTTTTTTTCTGCATGAGTTTGGCGAGGCCGCTCCTCAGCTGTGCTCTTGTTTTTCGAATTCTTCGATCTGTTTTTTGTGCCATGTTCATCCCTCATTTCTTCATCTTGTAAATGTGATAGAAGTTATCTGCTATGGATAATTTCTATCATTTTTGATTGATAATAGACAAGTAAATAGAAAATGTCCAGTATCAGACATAAGAACTATTATTAATGGTTGAAACTTTTTTTCCTGTTTAGTATAATTCATGCCATCAAGAAAAGCAACAGGATGTCTAGTAATAGAATACAGGATTATCAGACAAGTTACTGTTCACTCCGTGCCCAGTAACTCAGACAATGCATTTTCATGATAGCGAAACGCTTCAACACACTAGGATAAGGAAGTGACAGAATGTTAAAAGAAGAATGGAAAAGCCTGCTTCACAATAAGATTCTGCTCTTGGTTGTCATTGTAATCGCAGCCATACCTGCCATCTATGCCGGATTATTCCTGGCATCTATGTGGGACCCATACGGGAATGTGGACAATCTGCCGGTTGCAGTGGTAAACGAAGATAAGAGTGTGAAGTACAACGACAGCACGCTGCAGGTAGGAGACGAATTGATCGACAATCTCAAAGAGAACGATTCGCTTTCCTTTAATTTTGTGGATGCAGATGTGGCATCCCAGGGGCTGAAAAACGGTACTTACTATATGGCAATTACAATCCCGGAGAATTTTTCCGCGAATGCAGCCACACTGATGGATCCCAATCCACAGAAAATGAAATTAGAATATGCAACAAATCCGGGAACAAACTATATTGCTTCGAAACTCAGCGAGACAGCGCTCTCCAAGATCAAATCCAGCATTACGGAGGAAGTTACCAAGACTTACACCCAGACTGTATTTGACCAGATCGCATCGGTGGGTGATGGAATGCAGAAGGCAGCAGACGGCTCCGGCGAGATCGAGGACGGTTTAACCACTGCATCCAATGGAAATAAAACAATTTCGGATAATTTAAAAACGCTGGCGGACAGCACACTGACTTTTCAAGACGGCGCGGAGACACTGACAGAAGGTCTTGCAGCGTACACAGACGGCGTGGCACAGGTTGCTTCTGGTGCCAGCCAGCTTGACGGAGGTGTATCCCAACTGGCGGAAAAAGTCCCAACGCTGGTGAATGGCATCAATACATTGAATAGCGGTGTCAGGGAGTACACAGACGGAGTGACAAAACTGCATGACAATTCTGCTGCATTGACAGAAGGATCGGATGCCTTGGCTTCCGGTGCTGCTACATTGAATACAGGTGTTTCATCCTATGTAAATGGAGCACAGCAGCTTGCGGATGGTGCCGCAAAATTAAGCGGTCTGGAAGCACTGGATCAGGTGTCCGGCGGCATCAGTCAGTTAAGCGATGCTGTTTCTGCCGGTTCGGCCACCTCTGGGCAATTAACAGCAGGTACGAAACAGTTAAAGGATGGATTGGCGGCACTAGATAACCAATTAAAAACTGCGGTAGAGAATCCGGATCCTGCCATAGCAACGAATCTTCAGGCTGCAGGGCAGAATGTTTCCAGAGCAGCAGAGATATGCACGCAGCTTGCTGGGAGTCTGCAGGGAATGACAGGTGGTACGTCTACGGTTTCTGTTGATACATCCGGGTCTGATGCGGCAAGAACCGCAACCATAGCGGATGCCAACGCACAGATTAATGCGGCAAATAATCAGCTTACGGCAAGTGCATCAACCATGGGAGATGCAGGGAATCAGATTCGAGCCATGGCAGATGCTGCAGATGAAAATGGTAAGGTAGATGCAAGCGCATTATATGAAATTGCAAATTCACTGGAAGGTGCAGGCGGTAGTATTGCTGCGGTGGACGAACTAAGTGCGGATACCAACAGCGATATGGTGTCTTCCAGCGTGGAGGTAGAAGCGGCAGGTGCTGCCCCGGATATGACTGGTGTGCAGGCTTCGCTGATGGAATTAAAACAGATTTTTACAGATCTTTCGACAGAACTGACGCAGATAGGTCAAAGTGCCCAGGGTGTAAATGGGAATTTTCAGGGGATTTACGATGCAGTTCACAAGCTGTATATGGGATCAACGGATGTGAATAAAGGTGCACAGCAGGTAGTTGGTGGTTTGAATACCGCGGCTGGCTCCTTAAATACTTTAAAAGGTGCAACCGCATCATTCCCGGCCGCGGCAGCAGGCATCACACAATTAAACAAAGGATTTGATGCATTGACGGCCAATAATGATGCTCTGTTAAAAGGTGCGGCGGGTGTTGCAGGCGGGGGGAAGACGCTGGACGCTGGGATTGCTGCCTATACCGCAGGTGTGGAAAGTCTGAACAGAAACAGTGGAAAACTGAAAGATGGAACACAGCAGCTTGCGGATGGTTCTGGACCGTTGGCAGACGGAATATCCCAGTTAAATGCAGGAACGAAATCCTTAGTGGATGGAACAGACAAGCTGGTTGCAAACAATACCACACTAAACAGTGGTTCTTCCCAGCTGGCAGATGGTGCCGGACAGATTCAGGATGGTTCCGCACAGTTATATGACGGATCCTTGGAACTGGGCAGTGGCCTGACCAAACTTTCTGATGGTTCCGATACCTTGACCGGCAGCCTGAAAGATGGGGCAGAGCAGGTCAAAGATACCAAGGCATCGGATAACAACATTGATATGTTTGCTGCTCCGGTGGAAGATAAGGAAACAAAGGTCACAACAGTAGAAAATAATGGGCATGCCATGGCTCCATATATGATGTCCGTGGGCCTCTGGGTTGGATGCCTGGCATTCTGCCTCATGTATCCGCTGACCAAATATCAAGGAAAATTAAAATCCGGATTATCCTGGTGGGCGAGCAAAGCATCGATCCTTTATCCACTGGCTGTCTTACAGGGTGTCCTGCTGATTGTATTATTACATGTTTTTGATGGATTTACCCCGGTGGAGATGGGCAAGACGATTGTATTTGCCTGCCTGGCATCCATGGCATTTACCTCCATGATGTACTTCTTTAACAGTTCACTGGGAAAAGTCGGAAGCTTTTTGATGCTGGTATTTATGGTTGTTCAGCTGGCGGGTTCCGCAGGAACCTATCCGGTGCAGTTATCACCGTCCTTTGTATCTGCGATTCATAAGTGGGTTCCATTTACCTATACCGTAGATGCATTCCGCAGTACTATATGCGGAGGTGAAAGCATCCTGCCTTCGGTTCTGGTCATGATTGGCATAATCGTTGTATTCACAGGATTGACCATTGTAGAATTCCAGTACCGTGCTAAACGCATACAGGAAGACAGACCGCTTCTGATGAATTTCTTAGAGAAGAAGGGACTGGCATAAAGATATAGGAAAACAGAGGGAGTTCAGGTTGAAGCAGACAGGAGCGAAGCAGGCGTGCCTTAGAGGTACGCCTGTAATTCTTTTCGCAGATGTTCTTCCAAAAGGATGATGTTATGGCACATATCTTTGGATTCGTCTGTGGCGGCAGCGTATTGGTTCAGATAACGGCGCAGGGATTTGATGCCCATGTCGCAGCCGTCGGTGATCAGGTCTGCGATCGTTGCGTCGCTGTTATCCATGTTCATTTTGAAATTTGTCTTGATCCAGGACATGCCCTTTGCCATGGGTGTGGGATCCTTTTCTTCCGAGCCTGATGCCAGAAGCATGCCGTGCAGCTCATTCCCAATGGTTTCATGCTGCTTTTTATTCTCTGACAGCAACTGAATCATTTCCCGATTCTGCACCTGCTCCAGGATCTCATCGATGGATGAAACAGCCATCTTCGTGCCGGAATCACATTCTTTCAGTAAGTTTATGGTATCGTTATTTGCCATTTGATTTGCACCTCCGTTTTGTGATAGTTTCAAAAGAATTGTATAAATAGTATCCCAATGTGGCTCAGAAATATGTGAGGAATATTTTGAAAGCAAGATATGGAGATTTCCTCATTTAAGATTTTACCGGAATGTGCTATACTGGAAAATATATTGATTCCTAATTTGTAACTATTCAGTAGGTCTGCGCATTTACTGCGCTGACCGTAAGAAAATGATTCAGGAGTGTCGAAATTCCATCTGCGAAGCAGATTTGGAATGAATTTCGGCATGTAACTGGTCAGGTACTGAATAGTTACCCTAATTTTGCAAATTGGAGGTATTATCATGTATCGAGATCATACGAAAGTTATTCATATAGGAGATAAAGTCATTGGCGGGGGCAATCCTGTGCTGATCCAGTCCATGACCAATACAAAGACGGAGGACGTGGCGGCTACGGTGGCACAGATACTGGAGCTGGAGGCAGCGGGATGCGAGATTATCCGCTGCGCAGTGCCGACTATGGAAGCGGCGAGGGCTCTGGGCGAGATCAAAAAGCAGATCCATATTCCGCTGGTGGCAGATATTCATTTTGACTACAAACTGGCGCTGGCGGCCATGGAAAACGGCGCGGACAAGATCCGTATCAACCCGGGCAACATTGGCAGTATGGACCGTATCAAGGCAGTGGTGGATATGGCTAAAGAAAAGAATATCCCTATCCGTGTGGGCGTAAACAGTGGTTCGCTGGAGAAGGAACTGGTGGCGCAATACAACGGCGTGACCGCGGAGGGTATCGTGGAGAGCGCGCTGGATAAGGTGAAGATCATCGAAGAGCTGGGCTATGATAATCTGGTCATCAGCATTAAGTCTTCGGACGTGATGATGTGTGCAAAGGCCCATGAACTCATTGCCAAGCAGACTAATTATCCCCTTCATGTGGGTATTACCGAGTCCGGGACTTTATTTTCCGGCAATATCAAATCCGCTGTAGGTCTTGGTATTATCCTATATCAGGGTATTGGCGATACAATCCGTGTATCCCTCACCGGTGATCCCGTGGAAGAAATCAAGTCGGCAAAACGTATTTTAAAAACACTGGGTTTGCGCAAGGGCGGCATCGAAGTAGTATCCTGTCCGACCTGCGGCAGGACACAGATAGACCTGATCGGACTGGCAAACAAGGTGGAAAATCTGGTGCAGGAATTCCCACTGGATATCAAGGTGGCTGTCATGGGCTGCGTGGTAAACGGACCGGGTGAGGCGAAGGAAGCAGACATAGGCGTAGCAGGAGGCAAGGGCGAAGGTCTTTTGATCAAAAAAGGCGAGATTGTAAAGAAGGTACCCGAAGATCAGCTGCTGGACTGTCTGCGCATTGAATTAATGAATTGGGGAAAGTGATTTTATGATACAGGAAGCAAAAGATTTTGTGGATGTGTTTCCGCATTTAAAGGTGGACGCACAGCTGGAAGAACTGCTGGAGACGGTGCTGGTGACCAGGGTGGCAACCAACCGTCCCCGGGATTTTCTGAGAGTTTATATAGAGAGCAAGCAATGGATACATAAAAAATATATTTATGAACTGGAACAGGCCATACGTGACCAGTTTTTTCATGGTGTCCAGATGAATGTAAAGATCGTGGAGCGATTCCAGCTGTCTGCCCAGTATACGCCGGAGTTATTTCTTGAGGCATATCATTCTAGTATTCTGCTGGAATTAAAGACGTACAATGTACTTTTGTACAATATGTTTCTCCATGCGAAAATAGAATTCCCGGAGCCGAACCGTATGAAGATGACTATGCAGGACTCCGTGATTTCCAAAGGCAAGCAGGAGGAAATGCTGACTATTCTGGAGAAAATCTTCTGTGAGCGGGCGGGGTTCCATCTGTCTATTGAGACGGAGTATGTCCAGATGGACAACAGCAAGGCGCGGGAAAACAGCAAACTGCGCATCGAGCAGGAAGCGGCGGCAGTGCTGGCACAGTCGTCCTTTGGAAAATCCGGCGAGGATGACGAGGCAGAAGCAGCAAATGCAGAATCTTCAGGTGAAGAGGTGACGAAAGCGGAGGGCGGTGCAGCACCGGCTCCCAAAGAAGTACAAAACAAGAAAAAATCATTCTCCGGCAACAACGGCTACGGCGGCAATCGGCCCATGAAGAATAGCGATAACCCGGATGTGATTTTTGGACGTGATGTGGAGGATGAGACGATCACTCTGGAGAGCATTATCACAGAGATGGGTGAGGTAACGGTCCGCGGGCAGGTCATGAATGTGGACCAGCGCGATATACGAAATGAGAAGAGTATTCTGATCTTTTCCATTACAGATTTTACGGACAGTATCACGGTGAAAATGTTCGTACCAACGGCGGAAACCGCAGAATTAAGAGCGAAGATAACAAAGGGGGCATACCTGAAAATAAAAGGTGTCACCACCATTGACAAATTCGACCATGAACTGACCATCGGCTCGGTTCGCGGCGTCAAGATCATACCGGATTTTTCTACTTCACGTATGGACAACAGTCCGGAGAAGCGCGTGGAGCTTCATTGTCATACGAAAATGAGCGATATGGATGGTGTGTCCAATGCCAAGGATATCGTAAAGCAGGCGTATAAATGGGGCCATCGGGCTATTGCCATCACAGATCACGGTGTGGTGCAGGCATTCCCGGAGGCGAATCATGCAGTGGAGGATCTGCGTCTGCCAAAAGATGCGGACTTTAAGGTGTTGTACGGTGTGGAGGCTTATTTGGTGGACGACCTGAAAGGCATCGTCACAAATAGCCGCAATCAGGACCTTATGAACACTACTTATGTAGTTTTTGACCTGGAGACCACAGGTATCAGTGCCATTAAGCAAAAAATTACGGAAATCGGTGCCGTGAAGATCGAAAATGGAGTGATCACAGACCGGTTCTCTACTTTTGTCAACCCAACCATACCCATACCGTTTTCCATCGAGCGTCTGACGGGTATCACGGATGATATGGTGGCGGATGCACCGAAGATCGAAGAGATTCTGCCCAAATTCCTGGAATTCTGTGAGGGGGCGGTTACCGTGGCCCACAATGCAGATTTCGACATGGGATTTATCAAATATAACTGCCAGCAGTTAGGACATCCCTGTGATTTCACTTATGTGGATACTCTTGGTATGGCAAGATTTCTCCTGCCGGGCCTTGGCAAAGCGACGCTGGACAAGGTGGCGAAGGCCGTTGGCGTACCGTTAAATGATCATCACCGGGCGGTCAATGATGCGGAATGTACCGCAGGGATTTTCCTGAAATTCCTTGCCATGGCAGAAAAAAGAGAGATACATACCTTAAATGATTTGAACCGGGAAGGGTCTATGTCCGTGGAGCGTATCAGTAAGCTGCGCAGTCACCATGCTATCATCATAGCCACCAGCGAGCAGGGCCGTATCAACCTGTACCATTTGATTTCGGAATCACATTTGAAATATTATTATCGTCAGCCGAAGATTCCAAAGAGTCTTTTTATGGAATACCGGGAAGGACTGATCCTGGGGACGGCCTGCGTGGCCGGGGAACTTTTCGAGGCGATTCTGGATGAGAAGCCGGACGAAGAGATTGCTTCTCTGGTGAATTTTTATGATTATCTGGAGATACAGCCCATCGGGAATAATGATTTCCTGATCCGGGAGGATAAGCATGAGGAGATTACGACCAGGGAAGATCTGCAGAACTTAAACCGTAAGATCGTGAAGCTGGGTGAACAGTTCCATAAGCCTGTGGTTGCCACCTGTGACGTGCATTTCCTCAATCCGGAGGATGAGATCTACCGCCGTATTATTATGACAGGCAAGGGATTTTCCGATGCGGATGATCAGGCACCCATATTTCTTCGGACCACGGACGAGATGCTGGCGGAGTTCGCCTATCTGGGTTCTGAGAAGGCATTTGAGGTGGTGGTGACCAACACGAACTTAATCGCAGATAAATGCCATAACATCTGCCCCATCCATCCGGATAAGTTCCCACCGATCATCGAGAATTCGGACAAGGATTTGACGGATATTTGTCATAAACGTGCCCATGAGATCTATGGACCGGATCTGCCTCCCATCGTTTCGGAGCGGTTGGAAAAGGAACTGCATTCTATTATTTCCAATGGATATGCCGTTATGTATATCATTGCCCAGAAACTGGTGTGGAAGTCCAATGAGGACGGTTATCTGGTTGGCTCCCGTGGATCCGTAGGATCTTCTTTCGCGGCAACCATGTCGGGTATCACGGAGGTAAATCCGCTGAGTCCGCATTATTACTGTGAGAAATGTCATTATTATGATTTTGATTCGCCGGAGGTAAAAGCATATTCCGGAAAGGCAGGGTGTGATATGCCGGACAAGACTTGTCCTGAGTGTGGCGCTCCGTTGAAGAAAGACGGCTTTGATATTCCATTTGAGACTTTTTTGGGATTTAAGGGAGATAAGGAGCCGGATATTGACCTGAACTTCTCCGGCGATTATCAAGGTAAGGCTCACCGTTATACAGAGGTCATCTTTGGGAAGGGGCAGACCTTCAAGGCGGGAACCATCGGCACCCTGGCGGACAAGACGGCGTTCGGTTATGTGAAGCATTATTTTGAGGAGCACAACCAGCCCAAACGTGTCTGTGAGATCGATCGTATCGTGCAGGGGTGTACGGGTATCCGCCGGACCACAGGCCAGCATCCCGGTGGTATCGTTGTTCTTCCAAAGGGCGAAGATATTAATATGTTTACCCCGGTGCAGCATCCGGCCAATGATATGACTTCGGACGTGATTACCACTCATTTTGATTATCATTCCATCGACGGAAACCTTTTGAAACTGGATATTCTGGGACACGATGATCCCACCATGATCCGTATGCTGGAGGATATTACGGGCATCCATGCCCAGGATATTCCGCTGGACGACCGGGAGGTTATGTCCTTATTCCAGAGCCCAAAGGCACTGGGTATCACGCCTGCCGATATTGGCGGCTGTCCTACGGGATCACTGGGTATCCCGGAGTTTGGTACGGATTTCGTTATCCAGATGCTTCTGGATACTAAGCCCAAACTGTTTTCGGATCTGGTGCGTATTTCCGGCCTTGGTCATGGTACCGACGTGTGGCTGGGCAATGCCCAGGAACTGATCAAACAGGGCAAGGCAACTATTTCTACGGCTATCTGTACCCGTGATGATATTATGATCTATCTGATCAACATGGGGCTGGACAGTGCGCTTTCTTTCACCATCATGGAGGCAGTCCGAAAAGGAAAAGGACTGAAGCCGGAGTGGGAAGAGGAGATGAAAAAGCATGATGTGCCGGACTGGTATATCTGGTCCTGCAAGAAGATCAAGTATATGTTCCCCAAAGCCCATGCGGCGGCTTATGTTATGATGGCCTACCGTATCGCCTACTGTAAGATTAATTATCCGCTGGCGTATTATGCGTCCTATTTCAGTATCCGTGCCTCAGCCTTTTCTTATGAGATTATGTGCATGGGGCGGGAACGTCTGGATTATTATCTGGCGGATTTTGCCAAGCGGAAGGATGAATTATCCAAGAAAGAGCAGGACGTGGTGAAGGATGCCAAGATCGTGCAGGAGATGTACGCCCGCGGCTTCGAATTCGAGCCTGTCAATCTGTACACGGCCAAAGCCCATAAATTCCAGATTGTGAATGATAAATTGATGCCGTCTCTGGACAGTATCGAAGGACTGGGAGACAAGGCGGCTGACGCAGTGGTAGAAGCAGCCAAAGACGGACCGTTTCTTTCCAAGGACGATTTCCGTATCCGTACCAAGGTCAGCAAGACCGTCATTGACCTTATGGCAGATCTGGACCTTCTGGGGGACATCCCGGAGAGCAACCAGATATCGCTTTTTGATCTATAATAGACAGCAAAACAAAAGAACAACCGGTATCTGTAAAAATGTGGAAAATCTTACAGATATCGGTTGCTTTTGTATTTGAAAATTATCTTTTTTTCGCGCGGTATCCGATCACGATACATCCGATGCCGGTGTGGGCACCAAGGGTCGGGCACAGGTGATTGACGGTGACATTTTGGATGCCATAATCATCCCGGATCTTCTGGGCCAGTTCGTTGGCTTCATCGGCACAGTCACCGTGCGTGATGTGTACGGATTCCGGTATTTTTCCGTCCTCAGCCAGCTCACCGATCTCTTTGGCAAGACCGCGCAGAGCAGCGGCACGGCCACGTACTTTACTGATAGGCTGCAGGGAACCATCATCGGCGATATGCATCAGCGGCTGGAACTTCAGGGCAGTACCCAGGATAGCGGTGGATTTTTTTACACGCCCGCCACGCTGCAGATGAAACAAATCAGGTACTGTAAAATGAACCAGAACGTGTGGAAGCTCTTCTTTGATCCATGCTGCAATCTCGTCCATGGTCTTTCCTTCTTCCTGCATATGCAGACCGGTTTCGATCAGGTACTGCACACCGCCGGAAGCGGACAGGGTATCGATCACGATGATTTTTGCCTCCGGATAATTTTTTCGAATCTTTTCAGCGGCAAAAACGGCATTCTGGTAACTGCTGCTCATGCTGGAAGAAAAACTCAGATGCAGCACATCATTTCCGGCTTTTACCGCCTCCTCAAAAAGCTGGTAATCATATTCCGGGTTGGTGGCGTTGGTGGTAGGCATCTTGCCGCCTCGGATCTGCTGGTAAAAGGCTTCCGGTGTCAGATCATTTCCAAGTTCTGCGCCATATTCCTTATCATCGATCAGATAATGCAGCGGATGAACGGGAATGTGGTGTGCGGTTACGTAATCCTGTGGCAAATCAGTGGTGGAATCGGTTGAAAAAATAAATGGCTTCATAATATTTTCCTCTTTCTATGTGGGTTTATTATTTTAAAAGATCCGCAAAAGCGGTTAATAAACGGTCATTATCTTCCGGCATCATAAAGCAGAAGCGAATATAGCGGTTATCCAGAAATGGGAAACTGGAGCAGTCGCGAATCATAAGATGCTGCCTGATGCAGTGATCGAACAGTATTTCCGCATTTACATCCTCTTTCAAAATCTTCATGAGCATGAAGTTCGCCGCGGGCTTGTAGACCTTTACATTTTCCCAGGAAGATAATTCTGTAAATAGACGGTTTCGCTCGGAGGTAATCAGATCTCTGGTATGTGCGATATATTCTTTGTCCGGAAACATAAGCCGTCCGGCAATCTCCGCCAGAGAATTGATGGTCCATGGATTTTTTCTTGTATTGATGGCCTTGCAGACGTCACGATTGCCCGTGATCGCATAGCCAAGACGCAGGCCAGGTGATGCAAAGAATTTGGAGGTACCACGGAGTATGATCAGATTGGTATAATAATTGGTCAGGGGCACGCAGGTGATCTCGTCCACATTATCAGCAAATTCCACATAAGTCTCGTCCACCGCCACAAAGATACCGTGGCGAAGGCAGGTGTCCAGAATCTGGCGCATACTTTTGTTTGTAATAGCCGTGGAAGTGGGATTGTTAGGGCTGCACAGGATCAAAAGATCCAGCGAATCATTCAATGCCGCACAGAATTCTTCCACATTTAATTTGAAATCATCTTTTTCGCTCAGAGGATAATAGACGCTGGAGCCGCCGCCAAGAGAAACCTCTCTCTCGTATTCGGAATAGGTGGGTCCCAGAATCAGGGCCTTTTGGGGATGCTGTGTCTGGATAAAAAGAGAAATCAACTCTGTGGAACCATTTCCTACAATGATGTGCTCCAACTGTGCTTTGGTATATTCGGCGATACAGGAACGCAGCGCCTTATATTCCCGGTCCGGATAACTGGTGATCGCATCCAGCTGCTGGGCCAGAGAATTCTTTAATCGGTAAGAAATTCCAAGAGGGTTTACGTTAGCACTGAAACTGACGATCTCTGCCTTGTTTATGCCATACATGGCTTCTACTTTTTCCAGATCACTTCCGTGAAATTCATCTTTGTGATTTAACATAATATCTCCTTTTTTCTTTGCATAGAGATTCGTCTTGTTGTATACTAGACATATAATGCAAAAGTTTGATTTCTACATTTATTATAAAGGTCTCAGATAATTAGTCAAGCAAAACAGGTGTGGGTGAGCATATTGAAAAGAAGAATGGAACAACTGGTGAATGGACGATTTGAATATGAAGTACCGCAGCTTATACTATCAGCGGATAAAATAGAGGTTACTACTAAAGTAGGCGAAAATTACCGCGGAGAGTTGCACATGGGAACTGCGGAAGATATGAAATTAAAGGGGATAGCAACCGTGTCGGATGCCCGTATTGTGCTGGGTAAGCATAAATACTCCGGCACTTCTGTGCGTCTGCCTTTTGGCGTTGACGTGACTGGTCTGCAGGCAGGGGAGTGCTGCCGGGGACAGATCACTTTGAGTACGAGCATCGGGGAATACGAGATTCCGGTCTTTGTGCAGGTGGAAGCATCCGCCTTGTGTACATCCCTGGGGAATCTTGCGTCGCTGGATGATTTTGTGCGTCTGGCTGCTTCAGATTATCGGGAAGCGTTTCACATTTTTACAGGGAATTCTTTTAAGGAACTGCTGCGTTCGGAAGACACCTCGTATCAGACTTTGTATAAGGGCATGTCGCAGAATCCGGTCACATATCAGCATCTGGAAGAGTTCCTTATTGGAGCAGGCAAAAAAGAAGCGATGCAGCTGTATCTGGAAGAGACAGAGGCAGCCTGCTTCCGCATGACTGTATCGGAAAAGCAGTCTGTGGAAATACGTAAAAATACATGGGGCTATGTACATATTGACATAGAAGTGATCGGTGATTTTATTGAGGTGCCCAAACGTGTGATCACAGCGGATGATTTTGTTGGAAGCATCTGCAGTCTGGACTATATTATCCGGGAGGACCGCATTGGAGCCGGACGTAATTATGGCAAAATCCTCTTGAAGACAGTCTATGGGACCCGGACATTCTCTGTTATGGCATCTCACGGTCCGGAAGTCCGTGTGGACATGGGCGCCATACGCGGACAAAACCGCATGAAGCTCATGCAGGCGTATATGGATTACCGCATGAACCGTATAGATGCAGCAGCCTGGAACCAAAAGACCAAGACACTGCTGGAATGTGTGCGGGAGATGGCAGATTATCCGCTGGAATATACCTTATATGAGGCTTATGTGGATTACCTGTCCGGAGAACAAAATGAGGCCCGGGATATTCTGCGTTCCCTGCAGGAACATTCCTTTGCCAATGAGACTTTGGAGGCGAAGGCTTATTTTCTGTATTTGTGCCATTTGACGGATCTTATTGCAACAGATCAGCTCGATGTGGTGGGAAAGATACGAGACTGGTATCAGAAGAAGCAGGAGAGTCTGGGACTACTCTGGGTACTCATGCAGGTGGACGAGGATGTGATCCGCACCCCGAGTAAGAAACTGTATCTCATGGACAATATTTTTGAGATGGGCTGCCGCAGTCCTCTTCTGTATCTGGAAGCATATACGGTGGTTCGAAATGACGAGGGCCTGCTCAAACGCACCAACAAATTCTGGAAACAGGTCATGCTCTTTGTGTGCCGGAAAGAACTGCTCACAGAAGAACTGGCTCTTCGGGTTGCTTACCTTTCGATAAATGAGAAGAAATTCACGGAGACCATGTACCGGATCCTGTCTGCGGCTTACGAGAAGTATCCTGTCAATGGCATCCTGGAAGCTATATGCAAACTACTCATGAAGGGGAACCCCCGCAAGGCAGAATATTTCAAATGGTACGAGCTGGCTGTGGAAAAGGAAGTCCGCATCACCCGTCTGTACGAATACTATATCGAGACCATGCCGGAGAATTATCAGAAAATGCTGCCTCAGGTCATCCGCATGTATTTTGCGTACAACAATACACTGAGTGACCGCAAAAAGGCTTTCGTGTATGCCAATGTGCTGTGCAATAAGGAGATTGATCCCCATACTTTTGCCAGTTACCGGGAGGCTATGGAGGCTTTTGCCAACGAAAAACTGCTGCAGGGAAAGATCAATGAAAATTATGCGGCACTCTATCAGAATTTTGTTCCCCAGCTAAAGAACCGGGAGATGGGCAAAGCCATGGCTTCCGTTGTTTTTGTGAACCGATTGTACTGTGAGGATAAAAAGGTGCGCAGTGTGATCGTATGTCATGGTCCGCTGGCACAGGAGGCAGTATATCCCTGCGTGAATGGGGTGGCTTATATCCAGTTGTATACAGAGGATGCAAAGATACTTTTTCAGGATGAAAAATGCCGCCGCTACATGGCTACGGTGGATTATAATGTGCAGAAACTTATGGATCAGGAGCCGTTTATTACCCAGTGTATGGGGCTGGATGTGGAGCATCCGGGACTTCTTTTGCATACCTGCGAACAAAGCCGACAGGGCAAGGGCATAACAGTACGCAATATCAGCGCTTACCAGCATGTGGTGGAGGCACCGGAATTTACAGGGGAGTACAAACAGATACTTCGCCAGTTACTGCTGCAGTATTATGCGGAGAATGCCGGGGATGACACGCTGGACAGTTACCTGCGTAAGATCAATTACCACGAATTCGCCAAAGTGGACAAGGTGCTTTTGGTGGAGGTGCTTATCGCCCGGGGTATGTATGAGACGGCTTTCCGTCTGGTATGTGAATACGGATATGAACAGATTGCCATACACAAACTGGTACGGTTGTGCAGCCGTATGATTTCCCGCGTGGAATCGGTCAATGACGAAGAACTGCTGCTTTTGGCGTATACAGTTTTTGAAAAAGGAAAATATGATGAGACGATCCTGAAATACCTTATTGCATACTATGAAGGTCCGGTGCTTGCCATGTGTGATATCTGGGAGAGCGCTTCCGCATTCCAGCTGGAGACCTATGCCCTGGATGAGAAGATACTTATGTATTCCATGTTCGTAAGGAAGTACGTGGATATCGGTGCCCGTGTCCTGAAGCATTATGTGCAGGAGGGCGGTCGGGAGATTGTTATTTTATCTTACATGACCTTTTCTTCTTATGGATATTTTATGGAGGAACAGCCCTTCGAATCGTACATATTCCAATTGCTTCAGTTATCCTATGAGCGGGAATTGGAAATGGATACGGTGTGCAGGCTGGCACTGTTGAAATATTATACAGAGCAGACGACCATGACGGACATGGAGGAAACGCAGGTTGAAAATCTGCTGGAGGAATTCCAGCACAGTAATCTTCGGTTTGCCTTTTATCAAAAACTGCCGGTTCGTTTCCTGCAGCCTTATCAGTTGGAGGACCGGGTATTTATCGAGCAGAAGGCATTTCCAAAGGATCGTGTTACCCTGCACTATACCCTGACCAGTGATGCCCTGCAGAAACAGGAATACAAAAGCGAACCTATGAAGCGTATGTACCGTGGCATCTTTTCCAGGGAATTCATATTGTTTTATGGGGAAACCTTACAGTATTACATCACTATAGAGCATGACGGCGTGACCACAGAGACGCCGGTACAGTCGCTGGCTATGCCTACAGCCAATATGGAAGGGCGCAGCAAGTACCAGCTTTTGAATCAGATGCTGGCGGCGCAGAAATTGGATAAGGAAGAAGTCCTGAAGGAAAAACTGCATCAGTACCGCCAGGCACAGCAGGTGGCGAATATGCTGTTTACACTGGAATAGTCAATGGGAGGCAGGAGTATGAATGAGATTCGAAATATATTAATTGGCTATGAATTGGGAGCAAAGACTTCTCAACTGTGCTATTACGACCGCAAAAATCAGGAACCGTTGTCCATTCCCACCAAGGTGGGAACCAGTCTTTATGATTTCCCTACGGCTTTGTGTAAGATCGAGGGGCGCAATGAATGGCACTTTGGACTGGAGGCGGAATATTTTGGACATCAGCCGGGTGGGATTTATATTTCCGACCTGTATGAACGGTGCCAGAGTGCGACACCTTCTATTATAGACAATACATCCATGGAACCATGGGAACTTCTGGAGGTATTTCTGCGAGAGTCCCTGCGTATGCTGGGCATACAGGATCTGCGAAAAGCCATCGGCGGTATTATGATGACCTGCCAGTCCCTGGACAAGATCTTCGTGCAGAATGTGCGGAAAGCCTATGAACATATGGGGTTTTCCAAAGAAAAATATTACATTCAGGATTTTAGAGAAAGTTTTTATTATTATACCATGAACCAGAAACCGGAAATCTGGAGCCGCAAGGCTGCCCTGTATACGTTTGCGTCGGATCAGGTAGCCTTCGAGGAATTGTCAGCCGACCACAAGACCAGGCCGGCCATGGTGCAGCTGCAGAATCTCCAACAGACATCCCTGGCGGAACTGCCCGAGCAAAGAGACAGGGAGTTTCGTGAGTTTATTGAGCAGACCATGAGGTCGGGAATGTTTTCCAGTGTGTTTATCACCGGTGAGGGCTTCGATAAAGAATGGGCAAAACAGTCCGTGCCGCTTTTATGCAGCGGACACAGGCATGTCTTTTATGGAAATAATCTGTTCGTGAAGGGCGCCTGCTTTGCGGCGAAAGAAAAGACTGAGGAAAAGAATCTAAAGAATTATCTGTATCTCGGACAGGATCTGGTGCGGACCAATCTTGGCATGGAGATGCTGGTATCCGGCGTGAGTGCTTACTATCCGCTGATCGTGGCGGGTGTGAACTGGTATGAGGCGGTGCAGGAATGTGAGTTGATCCTGGATGATAAGGATAGCCTGACCTTTCTGGTACACCGTATGGAAGGCGGAGAGAAAAAGGCATACAGCATGCCGCTTCCGGGACTGCCGGAACGTCCAAACCGCGCCACCAGGCTGCACCTGAAGGCAGAGTGTGACGCGCCGGACAAATGTCTGGTGACGGTGGAAGATATGGGATTTGGGGAATTATTCCCAACGAGTAAAAAGGTGTGGAGGGAAACCCTGACCTTTTAGAGGAGGAAAGCAATGAGCGGATATCGGCTATGTCAGACCAAACGGGCAGAGATTCCCTATTATATAGAGAATATCAGCGCAAATATTTACGCATGGGAAGAACTGTGCTATTACATTCATCATAATATCTATCTGCTGGATTCCACGATCATCAATGAGGAACTGTGTGATTGGATACGGGACGAGTTGGATCTGAAACAGTTATACCAGAAATTATATAAGGTATTAGAGGAAAACCAGAGCCTTGGTGATTTTATTCTTCCTATATTCAAAGTGAATAATTATCTGACCCATGAGGAATTTCGGGAACTGAACAATCAACTGGTGCGGCTGGAAGAACAGCCTTCTGTGGTGCGGCAGAAATTAAAAGGAGATTACCTGGTAGAGCATAAAAAGTACATCAATGCCATCAAAGTATATCGGCAGGCACTGGTGGACGTAAAGGATACCAATCTGGGCGGACAGTTCATCGGCGGCGTGTATCACAATATGGGCTGCGCCTATATGCGCATGTTCTTATATGAGGAAGCCCTGGACTGCTTCCGGAAAACTTATGAGCAGGTCCTTACACCGGCGGCTTTAAAGACCTATCTGAGTGCTTACGCGGTGACAAAGCCCCAGGAGAAATACCAACAGAAATTAGAAGATCTACAGGTGGAAGAACGACTGCGGACGGAGATCCGGGAAGAACTGGAACAGGCAAGGATACAGGTGCCGGAAGGTGATTCGGAGGAGGACATCCGGGCACTGCTTGACAATCTGACGCGGGAGTATCACAACAGCACAGGATTGTAGTCTTTTTCGTTGACACGGTCCAGATCCCTATGCTATATTATAGTAGTGCTTTATCAAGGTAGAGCACAAGAGGGATTTAGGAGGAGAAAAAATGAAGAAGAAAATATTAAGTGTACTTCTGGCAGCTGCTATGGTTGGAAGCCTTACAGTAGGATGTGGCAGCAATTCATCCGAGGAAAAAAAGGATACTGCTCCAACAACTGAAGAAGGAAAAGAAACAACAGAAGAAACAGAGGCAAAAACAGAGACAATTACCAGCGTGGCGAAAAAAGAAGGAGACACCTTCACCGTAGGTTTTGATGCGGAATATCCGCCATATGGTTATATGGATGATAATGGGGATTACACCGGATTTGACCTGGAACTGGCACAGGCTGTATGTGACCTGAAGGGATGGAAACTGGTAAAGACACCGATCGCCTGGGATTCCAAAGATATGGAATTAAATTCCGGCTCCATCGACTGTATCTGGAATGGCTTCACCATGAATGGACGTGAGGACGATTATACATGGTCCGATCCTTATGTGGATAACAGTCAGGTAATGGTAGTGTCGGAGAGCAGCGGTATAAAGGATCTGGCTGGACTGTCAGGAAAGATCGTTGGCGTACAGGCATCTTCCGCAGCACTGGAACTTTTACAGGATGAGGAAGGTCAGAAAAAACTGGCTGACACCTTTGCAACTTTACAGGAATTCCCGGATTACAACAGCGCTTTTGTTGAATTGCAGGCAGGCAGCGTAGATGCCATCGCCATGGATGTAGGCGTAGCCAAATATCAGCTGGAGACCAGAGGAGAAGGATACGCGATTCTTGATGAAGAATTAAATACGGAAAAGTATGCCATTGGCTTCCGTAAAGATGATACCGGCACAAGAGATCAGGTCAATGAAGCTTTAAAAGAACTGGTCAAAGACGGAACCTTTACGAAACTGGCAGAGAAATACGATATAGCCGATATGGTTTGTTTGAAAGCAGAATAAAGAAGGATAATCCCCGAGACTTGTATAGAAAAACAAGTCCCGGGGTTTTAGTTCGCAGTCAGTATAGCGTGATGCGAACCGGACAGGGAGGACGAGAATGGATTTTACGAAAATATTGGAAATGCTGGCAGGCGGAATGCTCAAATCCATGGGCATATTTATTTTGACCCTGGTTTTTTCACTGCCATTGGGGTTGATTATTTCTTTTGGAAGAATGTCCAAAAATAAAATAGTCAGTTTTATAGTGAAAATATATATTTCCGTCATGCGCGGAACGCCGCTGATGCTGCAGCTTCTGGTGGTGTTTTTTGGTCCATTCTACCTGTGGGAGGCTAATATCGGAGGGCCATATCGTTTTATAGCGGTTATTCTGGCATTTGCTCTGAATTATGCGGCGTACTTTGCAGAAATTTACCGTTCGGGTATCGAATCCATGCCGTCAGGACAGTATGAGGCGGCACAGATTTTGGGATACAGCAGGGCGCAGACATTCTTCAAGATTATTCTGCCCCAGGTTATCAAACGTATTCTTCCGGCTGTGACCAATGAGGTGATCACGCTGGTAAAAGATACCTCCCTGGCCTTTGCCATCGCCTACACAGAGATGTTTACCCTGGCAAAGCAGATTGCAGCGAAAGAAACTACTTTCGTTCCGTTCATAGTGGCGGCGGTATTCTATTACATATTCAATCTGTTGGTGGCTGTGATCATGGAACATGCAGAGAAGAAATTAAATTATTATCAATAAGGAGAAGAAGATGAATTTACTGGAAATGAATCATATTAAAAAACATTTTGATGATCTTGAAGTAATCAAAGATATCTCCTTATCGGTAAGAGAAGGAGAAATCCTGTCCATCATAGGACCTTCCGGCTCGGGAAAATCAACCTTGCTGCGTTGTGCCACTATGCTGGAGACCATAGACGGCGGCGAGATCCGTTACCTGAATGATCGCGCGGTGTATATGGGAGAGAATGGCAGGGCTGTCATGCCAAAAGGCGCGGATGCGAAACGTATTTATTCTTACTTCGGGCTGGTATTTCAGAACTTTAATCTTTTTCCGCATTATTCTGTATTGAAGAATGTGATGGATGCGCCGCTCCACGTACAGAAAAGGGACAAAGCCGAAGTGAAAAAAGAAGCCATGGAGTGGCTGGATAAAATGGGACTGGCGGACAAGGCTGATGCTTATCCATATCAGCTGTCCGGCGGGCAGTGCCAGCGTGTGGCCATAGCAAGAGCCCTGGCCTCCAACCCCAAGATACTCTTTTTTGACGAACCGACTTCCGCACTGGATCCGGAACTGACTGGAGAGGTGCTTAAGGTGATCAAATCTCTGGCAGACCTGCATATTACCATGGTGATTGTTACCCATGAGATGCAGTTTGCCAAGGATATTTCGGACCGGGTTATCTTCATGGACAAGGGAGTCATTGCCCAGGAGGGAACACCGGAAGCCGTATTCTCATCTGACAATGCAAGAATGAAAGAATTTTTAGGCAGATTTAATCAGAACTAAAACCTTGTTTTTATGAAGTATATAGTGTATATTAAAGTGTGGTTAACTGTTTAGCATGGTTACAATACCGTGCTGGATATAACATATGAAAAAATTTATGAACAACTTACAAAGGAAAGGTGACAATCCATGGAAAAGAAAGAACTTATGTATGAAGGCAAAGCAAAAAAAGTTTGGACCACAGAAGATCCGGATGTTGTGATCGTAGATTACAAGGATGATGCAACTGCATTCAATGGAGAGAAAAAAGGAACGATCGTTGGAAAAGGTGTTGTAAATAACCGTATGACCAACCATGTTTTCAAGATGATGGAAGAAAAAGGAGTACCGACCCATTTAGTTGAGGAGTTAAGTGACCGGGAAACTGCTGTAAAGAAAGTCAGCATTGTTCCATTGGAAGTTATCGTACGTAATGTTGCAGCAGGAAGCTTTTCCAAGAGAATGGGCGTAGAGGAAGGCAAACAGCTGCTCTGCCCAATCCTGGAGTTCAGTTACAAGGATGACGACCTGGGCGATCCGTTTATCAATGACGATTATGCATTGGCATTGGGACTGGCTACACAGGAAGAGATTGACACCATCAAAACATACACAAAGGAAATCAATGAGATCCTGAAAGCGTATTTTCTGGCAGCAGGCATGAAACTCATCGATTTCAAGATCGAATTCGGTAAAGACAAAGACGGCAAGATCATCCTTGCAGACGAGGTCTCTCCGGATACATGCAGACTGTGGGATGTGGAGACCAACGCAAAATTAGACAAAGACCGTTTCAGAAGAGACATGGGCAACGTGGAAGAGGCTTACAACGAGGTATTTAAGAGACTGGGCTTATAGGAAGGATTTTGCTGAATGAGTAAATTACACGAGGAATGTGGTGTATTTGGCATTTATGATCTGGATGGAGGCAATGTTGCCTCCTCCATCTACTATGGACTCCTGGCCCTGCAGCATCGTGGACAGGAAAGTTGTGGTATTGCAGTCAGCGATACCAGTGGACCCAAAGGAAAAGTAGATTCTTACAAAGGCATGGGCCTGGTAAACGAGGTATTCGTGGAAGGTGCCCTTGATGGGCTGCAGGGTGATATCGGTGTAGGACATGTACGCTATTCTACGGCGGGAGCCAGCACCAGAGAAAATGCACAGCCTCTGGTTTTGAATTATGTAAAAGGGACCTTAGGTCTTGCACACAATGGCAATCTGATCAATGCGGCAGAACTTCGGAAGGAACTGGAATATGGCGGTGCTATTTTTCAGACGACCATTGACACGGAAGTGATCGCTTACCATATTGCAAGAGAACGAGTAAAAAGTAAAAGTGTAGAAGAAGCCGTGGGAAGAGCCGTCGATAAGTTAAAGGGCGCTTATTCCCTCGTTGTTATGTCTCCGAGAAAACTCATCGGAGTCCGCGACCCTTACGGCTTCAAACCATTGTGTATCGGAAAAAGAGACAATGCTTATATTCTGGCTTCTGAAAGCTGCGCGCTGGATACCATCGGTGCCCAGTTTGTGCGGAACGTGGAGCCGGGCGAGATCGTGACCATTACCCCGCAGGGGATTATGTCCGATACCAGCCGTTGTCTACCGCTGGAAAAGCAGGGCAGATGTATTTTCGAATATATATATTTTGCCAGACCGGACAGTCATATTGACGGCATCAGCGTATATCAGTCCAGGATCCTGGCGGGCAAGTACCTGGCTATGGATTCGCCTGTGGAGGCGGACCTTGTTGTGGGTGTACCGGAGTCCGGCAATGCCGCTGCACTGGGATATTCCCTGGAGTCCGGTATTCCATACGGGACTGCTTTTGTGAAAAACAGTTATGTGGGACGTACTTTTATCAAACCAAAACAGAGCAATCGTGAATCCAGCGTACAGGTCAAACTGAATGTGCTGAAGGAGGCGGTAGCGGGCAAAAGGGTCATCATGATCGATGATTCCATCGTCCGCGGCACGACCAGTGACCGCATCGTGACCATGCTCAAAGAGGCAGGAGCCAAAGAGGTACATATGAGAGTCAGCTCTCCGCCATTTTTATGGCCGTGCTACTTCGGAACCGACGTGCCGGAGCGGGATCAGCTGATTGCGTACAATCACAGCCTGGAAGAGATTCGTCAGATTATCGGCGCAGATACGCTGGGTTATCTGGAGATCGGCAGGCTGGAGCAGATAGCAGGCGGACAGCCTATCTGCAAAGGATGCTTTACAGGGAATTATCCAATGAAACCTCCTGCGGATGATATTCGTGGAGAATATGAGAAATAAGGAGAATTACTATGAACGATAGATACCAGAGTCCATTATCCGAGCGGTATGCCAGCAAGGAGATGCAGTTTATCTTTTCCCCTGATATGAAATTTACTACCTGGAGAAAACTGTGGATTGCCCTGGCAGAGACAGAAAAAGAACTGGGGTTAAATATTACACAGGAGCAGATTGATGAATTAAAAGCACATGTGGATGATATCAACTATGATGTGGCAAAAGCCCGTGAAAAGGAAGTACGCCATGATGTTATGTCCCACGTGTATGCATACGGCGTACAGTGTCCAAAGGCAAAAGGCATCATTCATCTGGGCGCGACCTCCTGTTATGTAGGCGACAATACCGATATTATCGTTATGACAGAAGCACTGAAACTGGTGAAGAAAAAACTCGTGAATGTGATCGCAGAGCTGGCCAAATTCGCAGAAGAATACAAGGCGCTGCCTACACTGGCATTTACGCATTTCCAGCCGGCGCAGCCCACAACAGTGGGAAAACGTGCCACTCTGTGGATGCAGGAACTGCTGCTGGATCTAGAGGATGTAGACTACGTTCTTGATGGCATGAAATTGCTAGGTTCCAAGGGAACCACCGGCACACAGGCAAGTTTTCTGGAACTCTTTGACGGAGATCAGGAGACCATCGATAAGATCGATCCAATGATCGCTGAGAAGATGGGATTTGCTGCCTGTTATCCGGTATCCGGACAGACCTATTCCAGAAAGGTAGATACGAGAGTAGTCAATGTACTGGCAGGCATCGCAGCCAGCGCACATAAATTTTCCAATGATATCCGTCTGCTGCAGCATCTCAAGGAAGTAGAAGAGCCTTTTGAGAAGAGTCAGATTGGTTCTTCAGCCATGGCTTACAAACGTAATCCTATGCGCAGCGAGCGTATTGCATCCCTTTCGCGTTATGTTATGGTAGATGCGCTGAATCCAGCCATCACCTCCGCCACACAGTGGTTTGAGCGTACCCTGGATGATTCTGCCAACAAGAGACTTTCCGTACCGGAAGGCTTCCTGGCGATCGATGGTATTCTGGATCTGTATCTGAATGTAGTGGATGGTCTGGTGGTTTATCCGAAGGTTATTGAGAAGCGCCTCATGTCTGAACTGCCATTTATGGCGACAGAAAACATTATGATGGATGCAGTAAAAGCAGGCGGAGACCGTCAGGAACTCCACGAGCGCATCCGTGAATTATCCATGGAAGCAGGTCGCAATGTGAAAGTGGAAGGAAAAGATAACAATCTCTTGGAGCTGATCGCAGCAGACCCGGCATTCAATCTGAGTCTGGAAGATCTGAAGAAGACCATGGATCCGTCCAAATATACAGGCCGTGCGGAAGTACAGGTGGATGCTTTCATGAAAAATGTAGTTACACCGATTCTCGAGGAAAACAAAGAGTTACTTGGTGTTAAAGCCGAGATTAATGTTTAGGAGGACAACGTTATGATTAAAGCAGTTGTAGGAGCTAACTGGGGAGACGAAGGAAAAGGAAAGATTACCGATATGCTGGGCGAGACCGCCGATATTATCGTTCGCTTTCAGGGAGGAGCAAATGCCGGCCATACGATTGTAAATAACTATGGCAAATTTGCACTGCACACACTGCCGTCTGGCGTTTTCTATAATCACACCACCAGTGTCATTGGAAATGGTGTTGCGCTGAATATTCCGGTTCTTTTTAAAGAAATCCAGAGTATCGTAGATAAGGGCGTACCAATGCCGAAGATCAAAGTATCTGACCGGGCGCAGATGGTTATGTCTTATCACATTCTTTTTGATCAATACGAGGAAGAAAGACTGGCAGGTAAATCATTCGGATCTACCAAATCCGGCATCGCACCATTTTATTCTGATAAATATGCAAAGATTGGCTTTCAGGTAAGTGAATTATTCGATGAAGAACGTCTGAAAGAAAAAGTTGAAAATATCTGCGAGAAAAAGAATGTAATGCTGGAGCATCTGTATCACAAACCGTTGCTGAAGGTGGAAGATATCATGGAGGAACTGAGAACTTACCGTGAGATGGTAGAACCTTATGTATGTGATGTTTCCCTGTATCTGTGGAATGCATTAAAAGAAGGCAAAGAGATCCTGCTGGAAGGCCAGCTTGGTTCTCTGAAAGATCCGGATCATGGAATTTACCCAATGGTTACTTCCTCTTCCACACTGGCAGCGTATGGCGCCATCGGAGCGGGTGTACCGCCATATGAGATCAAACAGATCATTACCGTATGTAAGGCATATTCCAGTGCTGTGGGCGCAGGCGCTTTTGTTTCTGAGATATTTGGCGAGGAGGCAGACGAGTTGAGACGCCGCGGTGGCGATGGTGGTGAGTTTGGTGCAACAACAGGCCGTCCAAGAAGAATGGGATGGTTCGACGTGGTGGCTTCCAAATATGGCTGCCGTATACAGGGGACGACGGATGTAGCGTTTACGGTACTGGATGTACTGGGATATCTGGAGGAAATTCCGGTATGTATCGGTTATGAGATCGATGGGGAAGTGACGACAGAGTTTCCTGTTACCGCAAAACTGGAGAAAGCAAAACCTGTTTTGGAGGTTCTTCCGGGCTGGAATTGCGATATCCGCGGTATCCGTACGTACGAAGATTTACCGGAAAACTGCAGAAAATATATTGAATTTGTGGAAGAAAAACTTGGGTTCCCGATTACGATGGTTTCCAATGGACCGGGAAGAGAAGATATTATTTACCGCAATAAGTAAGAAGCAGGAGTCACTGCGGTGGTAAAATCAAAATAGTGGAGGCATGAGAATGCGGAATCAGAAATGGATAGCAGGAATTTTATGCTGCTGTATGACGTTTTTGCTGCTGACCGGATGTGGCAGTGGCAAGGCGGATAATAGTGAGGCGGAAGAAACGCCTGCAGTTACAGAAACAGTTACAGAAACTCCTACTCCAACGGCAGCAGCAACGGCGACACAGACACCGGCAGAAACCACACCGCCGGAGGAAGTGGCTTTTAACCAGCAGATTATCAGTGGAGACGGTATCTGCCAACTGACGTTTCCGGAAAACTGGACCGATATGAAAGGACAGTTGAATGCGGAACTGGCACTGGAGGCTGGATGTCTGGATGAAGAGGAGTTCCTGACCCTGCTGGGTGAGGCAAAAGAAGGGTCTTCCCTGGAAAATCTGGGGGAATACACGGATGTGCTGGTGAACTATATCTCGGCAAGCTTTACGAATCCAGTTGTTGGTGACAGGGAAGAGTTGGAGATAAACGGAAAGAAAGCCACAAAGACGAAAATCACAGGTGTGACTTCAGATGTGGAAGTGGTTTACTGGGTGTATACCATCGAGGGAACTAAACAGTATGTACAGATTTGTACATGGACCACACCGGGAAATGCGGCTACAGGCGAAGGGATTTTTGATAAGATCGTTCAATCTTACACAGAATTATAGGATTTCAAAAGAATAAAAATAAGAGAAAGGGGCATGTGTGAAAACATGTTCCTTTCTCTTGCTTTATTTTACATCCACAGCGGCCAGCTTAGCCAGGGTGGTTTTGTGGTCGGTCACTAAAAGCGTTTGGAAGCCAAAAGGCTTGGCACCGTCCAGATTCTCCTGACGATCATCCAGGTAGACGGTTCTGGAGGGATCAAGATGATAGGTGTCGATGAGTTTCTGATAGATCCCTTTTTCTGGTTTGATGGTTTTTACTTTGAAAGACCAGATCGCGCCGTCCATATAATGTTCAAAACTCAATTCTTCTGGGGAACGCTCATATGTCTGCTGGGACCAGTTGGACAATATGTAGAGCTTGTAGCCTTTTCTTTTCAGATCCTGCAGCCATGTATGTGTAAAAGGCAGGCAGTGTATGGTTTTCTCTACGGAATGGGTAAAGATACGCATTTCCTCTGCATGCTCGGGATACTTCTGACAGAATTCCTCTACAATATCATCGTAAGGTCTGGTATTTCGGTCGAATTCATTCCAGAGGGGATCGCTCATCAGGGTATTTGAAAGATCTGTGATGACCGCGTCACTGAAACCAAGAGTTTCCATATAGCCTTTCCAGTCGAAATCCACCAGGACATTGCCTACGTCGAAGACGATGTTGTCGATGGACTGGGATTTCTTTGGTTTGGTATGCTGATACACCAGATTGATGGCGAACAGCAGTACCGGAACAAAAATGGTACAGGCGATGGATCCCCGGAACCAGGCCTGGGCATTTGCATTATTCGTGAGGGCAAATACCAGCGTGCTCACGTACATGGCCACCAGCAGGATGGCACCCACCAGAGCCAGTATTTGTTTCGTCTTTTTCATTGCGGAAAACTCCTTTATGTGATTTTAGAATGGACGCATGCAGCAGCAGTTGCAGAGAAGATTTGCACAGAGCAGAGATACACAGTAGTTGCCGCCGCCCTCAAAGGTACGACCATAGGTATTTCCCATGCTCTGATACCATTGTCCGCCCATTTGAAGCCGCTGGAGCAGATTGTTATATTCTGCATTGTCCGGTTCCATATCTACGGCCTGTTTGGCGAATTGGAGCGCATTTACGTTGTTGCCAAGCCCGGCGTTGGCGATGGCACTGAGATAGTACCAGCGTGCACTGCGGTTGGACATGCGGTTCAATACATTCAATGCATCCTCATAACTGCGGTTGTTGATAAAATTATAGACAGCCTGCATTTCCACATCATCGGAGTTGTTGCCTTGATAAGTGCGCTGCCCGTAAGGATTAGAAGAGCCTCCTGCGGAGCCGTAACCATCTGCAGAACCATAGGATCCGTAGGTGTTACTGCTGTAACCGTGTTCCCGTTCATTTATTATCTGATCATAGGCGGCCTGGACCTCCTTAAATTTGGCTTCGGCCTGGTCTTTGTTCGGGTTATTTATATTGGCATCTGGATGATAGAGGCGGCTCAGCTTTCGATAAGCCTTCTTGACCTCATCGTCCGTTGCCGTTGCTTCAATCCCCAGAGTCTGGTAAGGATTATTCATGGGATGTCTCGCCTTTCTTCAATTTCTTCGCTTTGACCTGATCGTACTTGGTCCATACACCAGAATACAGTATATTTCGCAAAATTTCAACATGTTGTACGATAGGAAGTTTTTCGAATTCCCTGGAACAGTCGGCCATCATAAGAATCAGAATATTCTCGATGGTGGCTTCGAAATCTTTTCGATTGGATAAAGTGATCAGAGGATTATAACTGGCTTTTTTGCGGTCGTCCTCCAGATCATCAAAAGCATCCATAAGGTAAATGAATTTGCCCAGATAAAAGCCGACCTTATACAGTGTGTCAGTCCATAAATCACTGTCCTTTGTGAAAAGTTTTCCAAGAACCTCTCCAGTATAACCGCTAATGCAGTCCAAGTCCATCTTTTTTTCAGCTTCGTAGGCAGATGTTTTGGCGATGAAATTTTTTACGGCAGCAGCCTGGATGGGGTATTGGGCGGAAACTTTGCGAAATGCCTTTTCCAGAGTTTTGGCCATAGTCAGGCGGGAGACTTTCTTGTCATCGGTCCAGTCGTCCATCAGATTGTAATAGGACAGGAGAATAGTCATGTCAGCCGCATAGTCGCTCCATTTGTTGTGCCGGGTCGTCTGCTTTTTGGTGGGATGTGCGATGCAGTAATAAGTGCCGGTCTCAAAAGGTGTCTCATACAGGCCGGAGAGCAGGATGACCAGAAAAGTCATATCGTAGGACAATGTCATAGGCGCTATGGAACCGTGTCGTTTTTTCAGAGAACGGCACAATCCGCAATAGCAGGAACGATAATAATTATAGTCTTTTATTTTTAATTCTTCCTGATTAATCGTCACATAACCAAACATAAACTACCTCAACTCTTTTTAATAAAATCAGTGTTGCATTTTGGACAATGGATGCGGATTTTGCCTTTTCCCTTTGGCACGCGGACTTTCTGTTTACAGTTCGGGCATTTGAAAAAACGGTAACCGTCCTGAGCCTGCTGACGGTAACTCTTGTTTTTGGAGAAAATGCCTGTCACGCGGTCCTTCATATCCAGATAGCGCTGGTTTTCGCTTGCGCGTTTGGAAATGTTTCTGGACAGCATACGGAAATAGGAGTAGATCAGTATAGCCAGTGCCAGATAATAGACGATGGAGTGGCGGATAAACATGGATAAAACAAATAATACCATGGTAGCCACCAGCAGAAATTTGGAAAAATCATCCGTTCCATATCGTCCCTGCATAAAGTTTGCCATTCTGTCTCGGAATTTCATAATAATACCTCGCTTCTTTTCAATATATGTATCATAGCGTAGCACAAATATGTTAAAAATGTTAGGCTTTTTAGAAAAAGTTAAGAAATTGCTGCAAGAGTTTATAAAAGAAGCCTCTGTGAAAAAAGCAGTTGACATTCTTTTCCTGAAATGGTATTGTAATAGCAATTAGAAAAGAAAAAAGCGATGACAAGGAATAGTAAATCAGGACTTGATTACAGAAAGCTGTTGGTTGATGCGAAACAGTTGATAGAATAGATTGAACTCACCTTTGAGCAGCTGTCCGAAATTCTGAGGAAAAGTAGACACAGACGGAGCCCGACCGTTATCCTGGGAAAGATATAAGATGAAAATCCGTATCTTGTGAGTGTATGAAGAAATTCATAAAATAGAGTGGTACCGCGTAGGACAAATAACAGTCTTTCGTCTCTTGCTGATAACAGCATGAGATTGAAGGCTTTTTTCTTTGCTAAGGAATAATATCAGAAACCGTCATATAGTAGAAAGAGAAGTAAGAGGAGGAGCAAATCATGATGAATCACAAAAAGTATGTAAGACAGTATTTTATGCCGCCCGAAGCATGCATGGACTGGACAAAAAAAGAATATGTAGAAAAAGCGCCGATCTGGTGCAGCGTTGACCTGCGGGATGGCAATCAGGCACTGGTTATTCCCATGAGCCTGCAGCAGAAGATTGATTTCTTTAAAATGCTTGTAAAGGTTGGCTTCAAGGAGATCGAAGTCGGATTCCCGGCAGCTTCTGAGACAGAATACGAATTCTGCCGTGCACTGATCGAACAGAATCTGATTCCAGATGATGTTACCATACAAGTATTGACACAGGCGAGAGAGCACATTATCCGTAAAACATTTGAGGCCATCAAAGGTGTTAAAAAGGCAGTTGTACATGTTTACAATTCCACCTCATTCTCTCAGAGACAGCAGGTGTTCCGCAAATCAAAAGAAGAAATCGTAAAGATAGCAGTAGAAGGTGCAGCACTCTTAAAAGAACTGGCTGCGGAGGCCGATCAGGATCTTTCCTTTGAATACAGCCCGGAGAGCTTTACGGGGACAGAGCCGGAATATGCACTGGAAGTGGTAAATGCAGTATTGGATGTATGGCAGCCGACTCCGGATCACAAGGCTATTATCAATCTTCCGGTTACGGTAGAGCATTCGCTTCCGCATGTATACGCGAGCCAGATCGAGTACATGTGCAAGAATATGAAATACCGTGAAAACGTGGTGGTATCCCTGCATCCGCACAATGACCGGGGCTGTGGCGTGGCAGATTCCGAGCTGGGTCTGTTGGCTGGAGCGGATCGTATCGAGGGAACGTTGTTTGGCAATGGAGAACGTACCGGTAATGTGGATATTATCACCTTGGCTATGAATATGTATGCGCAGGGTGTTGATCCGGAACTGGATTTCTCAAATATGCCGGAAATTTGTGAAGGATATGAAGCATTCACAGGTATGAAAGTAGATGAGAGAAGCCCATATAGCGGTGCTCTGGTATTCGCAGCATTCTCCGGATCCCATCAGGATGCCATCGCCAAGGGCATGAAATGGATCGACGAAGTGGATCCGGATCACTGGACCGTACCGTATCTGCCTATCGACCCGAAGGATGTGGGACGCAGCTACGATGCAGACGTGATCCGTATCAACAGCCAGTCCGGCAAGGGCGGTGTAGGCTATATTCTGGAGACGAAGTTCGGTTTGAATCTGCCGGCAAAGATGCGGGAAGCCATGGGTTATGCGGTAAAAGACGTATCGGATCACAAGCATGCAGAACTGCAGCCGGAGGAAATATTCGAACTGTTCAAAGAGAGATTCGAGAATGTGGTGGAGCCATACAGTATCAAGGAGGTACATTTCCAGCAGGTAGATGGCGGCATCACCACACAGGTGACCTCCACCTTCAACGGTAAAACAGTGACTACAGAGGCTTCCGGCAACGGTCGTCTGGATGCAGTCAGCCTGGCTTTGAAGAAGGCATATGGGTTGGAATATAAGCTGGTAACGTATCAGGAGCACGCACTGGAGCAAAGTTCCAGTTCCAAAGCAATCGCCTATGTAGGCATCTGCAAGCCGGATGGCAAACTGGCATGGGGCGCAGGCGTTGACCCGGATATTATCCATGCATCCATCGATGCGCTGGTGACGGCTATTAACAACCGGTAAGTAAGGAAAAGGCAGGGAAATCAGCCGTTTGGCTGACATCCCTGCCTTTTTAAGGGGAGGATAAAGTATTCAAACTATTATCTTTTGTCCATTTGTAGTATGAACCAAAGAATGAAGTTTTATTCATTTTACACAAATTTTAGATAAATAATTGAGATTTGGAACGCTTTGTGCTATACTGGTACAGCACTGGTGGAATAACCAGATGAAGACAATACAAAATACGATTTATTAAAGAAGAATGTGAGGAAAATACATTATGGCAGAAACAACAATCTTAGAGCAGTGGAGAAAGATCGCATATGATCAGAATGCTGATAAGAATAAACTCCGTGTATTCTGGGCAAAATACTTTGAGATCGAAAAAGAAATATATGAGAAATTATTAGCAAATCCGGACGAGGCAGTCACCGGGACCGTTCAGGAACTTGCAGATAAATATGAGATCGAATTACAGACCATGGTAGGTTTTCTGGATGGTATCAATGACAGCTTAAAAGAGCCCAATCCTATCGAGGAGATGGATGCGAATACCGTGGTAAATCTTGGATTTGATAAAGAGGTCTTATACAAGAACATGGTGGATGCAAAGGCAGACTGGCTTTATGAGCTTCCTGTATGGGACGAGATCTTTACCCAGGAAGAAAAGAAAAAACTGTATCTGGAGCAGAAGAAATCCGGCACCATCGTAAAAGAAAAGAAAATCGGCAGAAACGATCCATGTCCATGTGGATCCGGCAAGAAATACAAGAAATGCTGTGGAGCCAATAAATAAGTTGGATTGACAAACAAAATTTTGGTGTTATAATAAAACAAAAACGTTGAAGAGAAGAGTAGAATATCAGATTTCTTCCAGAGAGGAACACAGACGGTGGGAGTGTTCTAAGAAAAAAATATTTGAAGACCGTCTCGGAGTGGCTTTAATACAGCCCGGTGATTCCGTTATCGTCAAATGAAGTGGTTTTCGAACAAGTAGGGTGGAACCGCGAGCAACTGTGCACAGACTCGTCCCTTGTAGTCCAGGTAGGATTACAAGGGACTTTTTAATGTCCAAAAAAGAAAAGGAGAATAATCATGAACATTATTACCAAGGAAGGCGAAGTAAAAGAAATCGACAATCAGGATCCGCTGGCATTATCGACCCTGCGCCACACTGCATCCCATGTTCTGGCTGAAGCCGTACAGAATCTGTATCCGGATGCCAAACTGGCTATTGGACCGTCTATTGATACGGGATTTTACTATGATTTTGACTGCCCGCCATTTTCCAGAGAAGATCTGGATGCCATCGAAAAAGAGATGAAGAAGATCATTAAGAAGGGTGCCCGTATGGAACGCTCTACTATGCCGAGAGAAGAGGCCATCGCATTCTTCAAGGCAAAAAATGAGCCTTATAAAGTAGAACTCATCCAAGATCTGCCGGAGGATGCGGTGATCTCCCTGTATAGCCAGGGCGAGTTTACCGATCTCTGTGCAGGTCCGCATGTGACCTGCGTCAAAGCGATCAAAGCATTCAAACTCTTATCGTCTTCCGGTGCTTACTGGAGAGGCAGCGAGAAAAACGCTATGCTCACACGTGTATACGGAACTGCATACATGGATAAAGATTCCCTGAATGCGCATCTGGAGCAGTTAGAGGAAGCAAAGAAGAGAGACCATAACAAATTGGGCCGCGAGATGGGATTGTTCGCAACCGTTGACGTGATCGGACAGGGACTGCCCCTTCTTATGCCTAAGGGTGCAGCCATGATCCAGACGCTGCAGAGATGGATCGAGGACGAGGAAGAACGCCGTGGTTACATGCGTACCAAGACACCTCTTATGGCGAAGAAAGATCTGTATATTATTTCCGACCACTGGGATCACTACAAAGAAGGTATGTTTATTCTGGGAGACGAGGAGAAAGAAGATTCGGAAGTGTTCGCCCTTCGTCCTATGACCTGCCCGTTCCAGTACTATGTATACAAACAGTCACCGAAGAGTTACCGTGATCTGCCATGCCGTTACGGCGAGACCTCTACGCTGTTTAGAAATGAAGAGTCCGGCGAGATGCACGGCCTGACCCGTGTACGTCAGTTTACCATTTCTGAAGGGCATCTGGTTGTACGCCCGGATCAGATCGAAGAAGAATTCCGCGGCTGCGTGGATCTGGCAAAATATTGTCTGGAAACCCTCGGTCTGGAAGAAGATGTGACTTATGAACTTTCTCTTGCAGATCCGGATAATATGAGCAAATACATGGGAACCAGAGAACTGTGGGATCAGGTAGAAGACCGTATGAGAGAGATCCTGAATCATATCGGCATCCAGTACAAAGAAGTGACCGGCGAGGCTGCTTTCTATGGCCCGAAACTGGATATCCAGGCGAAAAATGTATATGGAAAAGAAGACACCATGATCACGATCCAGCTGGATATGTTCCTGGCAGAGCGTTTCGATATGTCCTTTACGGATAAAGATGGTCAGAAGAAACGCCCATATATTATCCACAGAACTTCTATGGGATGCTACGAGAGAACACTGGCATGGCTTATCGAGAAATATGCCGGATTATTCCCGACTTGGTTATGTCCGGAGCAGGTACGTGTACTGCCGATTTCTGAAAAACATATTGATTATGCAGATCAGGTGTTGGCAGAACTGAAACATGCAGGCATCAAGGCTACTGTGGATGACCGTGCAGAAAAGATCGGCTATAAGATCCGCCAGACTCGTATGGAGAAGGTTCCGTACATGCTGGTAGTCGGTGCACAGGAGGAAGAGGAGCATACCGTATCCGTCCGCAGCCGTTACCTGGGTGATGAGGGGCAGAAGCCTGTTGCCGAATTTATTGAGGCAATCAAAAAAGAAATCGATACAAAAGAGATCCGCAAAATAGAACAGCAGCAATAAAGTATAAAATACAAAAGTCTGCACATACTACCTTCATACTTAAAAAAGGAGGTAATATGATGCAGACTTTAAATTGTACAGCAACTTGCTGTAAATTCAACGAACACGAAAAGTGCCAAAAAGATAGCGTGCAGGTAGTAGGTGATGACGCAAAAATCTCTGACGAGACCTATTGCGCAAGCTTCAAGGATGAAGAGACAGGCAAGAGATAAGACAAAATAAAAACGTCATTCCAGGTGTGCGATACACATCTGGAATGACGTTACATATTTTTCGGATAAAATTTTATTTCTCTTCTTCCACAGTGATCGGGAATGCATAAATGGAATTATCTCCGGAAGTCGCATTATAGTACAGGGTGACATCTTTGTCTGCAGAATCCAGCGCGTAAGCGATGGTGCGGGTCAGGGATTCGCCGGCAGGAATCGGTTCGGTATCGTCTTTTCCTACCAGGGCATAACTGTTGCAGGCCTTTTTATCCTTATCTTCCAATGCGAAACTGTAACTGTCGATGAGTAGATTATCCGCAGCGATGTTTTTGTAAGTATAAGTAACTTTTACCACCTGATTCGGCTGTGTTTCATCGAAATCATTGCGGTCTTTGGTCAGAGCCACGGAATCGATGGTGATGGTGTAGAGTTCTTTGCCGTCTTTGGCGATGGTGATTTCTTTGCCAATCTCGTTTTCCTTTGCATTTTCTGCGGAAACAGTGCCGTCAGTGGTTACCATATTGGCACCTTCGCCTACGCCTACGGATGCAGCTTCATCGGTGGGTGTAGCGGTAGCATCTCCCTCATTTGCAGCTTCCTGTGTCGGTGTGGCTGTTGCCTCGGTCTTGTCGTCTGTGGTAGAATCAGAGCCACAGCCAGTCAGTCCAAGTGCTGCAATGACTGTGCCAAGCAGTACATACTTGTAATATTTTTTCATAATCATAGTACCTCCCATATATTCTTCTGTACAGTATAGCATAATATAGGGGATAAAAAAATGAAAAGGGCAGATTTTTTAGAAAATTAATAAAATGCAGAAAAAATCTCTTGACGCGTGGTAAGGAGTATGTTAGAGTATAGAAGTTCGATAAAACAAAGCAGAGTATCCGCTCTCACCTTAGCATGAGCAAATGACTAAGTGTTAATATGGCAGAAATAATATTTCAATGCATATATTAGGTGGATAGTCTGACTATCCACTTTCTTTGTATTCAAAAAGAAAGCATTTTAAATGATGGAGGGCACTACAATTAGCGATTTAATGATTAACGAACAAATTAGAGACAGAGAAGTTCGTCTGGTAGGTGTAGACGGCGAACAGTTAGGTATCGTATCCGGTAAGGATGCATATGCAAAAGCAGTAGAAGCCGGTCTGGATTTAGTTAAGATTGCTCCAAAGGCTCAGCCACCTGTTTGTAAGATTATCGATTACGGTAAATACAAATATGAACTGACCCGCAGAGAAAAAGAAGCGAAGAAAAAACAGAAAACAGTTGAAGTAAAAGAAGTACGTATGTCACCGAATATCGAGGAAAATGACCTGAATACCAAGGTCAGCGCAGCAAGAAAATTCATTTCCAAAGGTGATAAGGTAAAGGTAAGCATCCGTTTCCGTGGACGTGAGATGGCACATACACAGGCCAGCCGCCCGATTCTGGAGGACTTTGCCAAGAAACTTTCTGATATTGCAGTAGTGGATAAGGCTCCAAAGATGGAAGGCCGGTTCATGACCATGTTCTTATCAGAAAAACGTTAATATAGACGTAAAGATTCCGAAGAGCAGACCACGCTTTGAGGCTGTTATTCCGAATAGTTACTATAAAGCAAATACTTTAATTATTAGAGAGGAGAATTTACAATGCCAAAAATGAAAACAAGCAGAGCTGCTGCAAAGCGCTTTAAGAAAACAGGTACTGGAAAATTAAAAAGAATGAAAGCTTATAAGAGCCATATCTTAACTAAGAAAACTCAGAAAACAAAGAGAAATCTTAGAAAAGCCACTATAACAGATTCAACAAACTCAAAGGTAATGAAGAAGATATTACCTTATCTTTAATAAATAGGAGGAATAAGAAATGGCAAGAATTAAAGGCGGATTAAACGCAAAGAAAAAACATAATCGTGTATTAAAGCTCGCAAAAGGTTACAGAGGAGCGAGATCTAAACAGTATAGAGTAGCAAAACAGTCAGTTATGAGAGCTTTAACAAGTTCATATGCTGGCAGAAAACAGAAGAAACGTCAGTTCAGACAGTTATGGATCGCTCGTATCAATGCAGCAGCAAGAATGAACGGTTTATCATACAGCAAATTCATGTATGGTCTCAAATTAGCAGAGATCGATATGAACAGAAAAATGCTGGCTGAGATGGCTGTAAATGATGCATCTGGATTCGCTACACTGGCAGAAGTTGCAAAGAGCAAAATCGCATAAATAAAAGATAAGCATACCATCATATAGTTTCTAAAAGAGACTGTATGGTGGTTTTTTTGACCCTTTCGGAAAAATATAGTTGTGTGTTATGGTTCTACACAGGGATATTCCTTCTGTTCATGGGGGCAGCGACTGCACTGGAATTATGTGCCAGAAGCAGTGTGGAGGTAACGTCCCAGGCCGTGGCCCAATCGGCGGAGAAAAGGATCGCACTGACCTTTGACGACGGACCGAGTATGTATACAGAGCGGCTGCTGGACGGTCTGAAGGAACGGCAGGTACAGGCAAGCTTTTTCCTTCAGGGGCAGAGTATCCAAGGACGGGAAAAAGTCGTGGAACGCATGCAGAAGGAAGGCCATCTCATCGGGAATCACACATTTCATCATGTGAAACTCACTTCCCTTACGGAGCGGGAGGTGCAGGAAGAAATCGAAAAAACCAGCAACGAAATATATAAGGTGACAGGCTGTTACACTTCCTTTGTACGTCCGCCCTACGGGCTGTGGAGATCGGAGATCGAATACCATGTGACCATGATACCGGTCCTGTGGAACATTGATTCGCTGGACTGGTGCAATACAGATGTGGGCAAGATTGTGAAGAAAGTAGTGAGTTTGGCACGGGATGGTGGTATAATACTTATGCACGACTGTTACGACAGTTCCGTAAAGTCGGCGCTGCAGATCGTGGATGAACTGCAGAAAGAAAACTATGAATTTGTAACCGTGGATCAACTGATCTATGAATAACCAAGAATGAGGAATACTATGGATTTATTTGATTATATGAAAGAACAGACACTGGAAAATGAATCACCTCTGGCATCCAGACTGCGTCCAGCTACGCTGGAAGAGGTGGTGGGGCAGGAACACATCATTGGCAAGGATAAACTGCTGTATCGGGCGATTAAGGCGGATAAAATCAGTTCTGTTATCTTCTATGGACCGCCGGGAACAGGAAAGACCACTCTGGCTAAGGTCATTGCCAATACCACAAGCGCCAAGTTCACCCAGTTAAATGCCACCACAGCAGGGAAAAAAGATATGGAGGAAGTGGTGCAGCAGGCGAAAAATACGCTGGGCATGTACCAGCAGCGCACCATTTTGTTCGTGGATGAGATCCATCGGTTCAATAAGACCCAGCAGGATTATCTGCTTCCTTTTGTGGAGGATGGCACCCTGATCCTCATCGGAGCCACCACAGAGAATCCTTACTTCGAGGTGAATGGGGCTTTGATTTCCCGCTCCATTATTTTCGAACTGAAGCCGCTGGAGAAAGCGGACATCAGCAAACTCATTGACAGGGCGGTCACGGATACGGAAAAGGGACTGGGCAGTTACCATGCGGTGATCACAGACGAGGCAAAGGACTTCCTGGCCGACATTGCCGGAGGCGATGCCAGAGCGGCACTAAACGCTATTGAACTGGGGGTGCTTACCACCCAGAGGAGTGAGGATGGATTGATACATATCGATCTGAATACGGCTTCGGAATGTATTCAGAAACGTGTGGTCCGCTACGATAAGACAGGGGATCAGCATTACGATACCATTTCTGCATTTATCAAGAGTATGCGGGGATCTGACCCGGATGCGGCGGTCTATTATCTTGCCAAGATGCTGTATGCGGGGGAGGATATCAAATTCATTGCCCGCAGAATCATGATCTGTGCATCGGAAGATGTGGGAAATGCCGATCCTATGGCATTGACCGTGGCAGTATCTGCGTCCCAGGCTGTGGAGCGTATCGGTATGCCGGAGGCGCAGATCATCCTGTCCCAGGCGGTTCTGTACGTGGCTTGTGCACCGAAGAGCAATTCAGCGTGCAATGCGATTTTTGCTGCCATGGGTTCGGTGAAGAATAAGAAGGCTTCCGTGCCGGTGCACCTGCAGGATGCCCATTATAAAGGCTCTGCGAAACTTGGACACGGAGTAGGATACCAGTATGCCCATGACTATCCCAATCATTACGCACACCAGCAGTACCTGCCGGATGAGATTAGGGATGCAGTTTTCTATGAACCGGGTGATCTGGGATATGAAGTGAAGATAAAAGAACATTTAAAAAGAATCAAAGAATAAAAGAATCCCCACATGATGTAAGGTCATCATGCGGGGTATTTTTATAAAAGAGAGCTGATCACGGTCATGTAGATTTCCTGGCTTTTGATGGGCCAGTGATTGCACATGGAAATAGCCTCGTCCTCTGTGGGAACGGTGACGGTCAGATCGATGATCGTAGCATTACCCTCCTTGACACGGCATCTTACGGCATAATCTCCGTTTGGCGTGCGGTCATAGTCGGCAATGGTGGAAACTTCGTTGCGCAGCTCAAAGGCATTCTCCGAAAGAAACACGTCGATATCATGCCGGATGCTGTCGGAAATGCTGCTACAGAAATATTCCAGTGTCTGTTCTCCCTCCTGCGTTGCTTGGTACTGGGAAGTATTCCGGATAGTTTCCACTGTGATAAGATTAGAAGTAACCAGATCCGAAATCGCTTCCTGTACATGGAAATAGTCTGTGTAGCCCTGATCCACGATGAATTCCGTAATCTGCGCATTGGTCAAAGGAAAATTCACCTTCCGCAGCATATATAGAATGATTAATTTGTAGAGTGTTTGTCCGTCTGACATAAGCGTCTCCCTTGGTAAGCACCGCGCTCTTTCATGGTGCGGTGTAGTTGATTTAAAACAGTTTTTTTTGCGCTGCTCCACAATGGAGCCACAAGCAAAGCCCTGGGTCCGTCACCGGTCAATCGATGAATGACGATATGTGGATCCAAATGTTCGATACAGTCTATTAGCAGATCCAGATAATCCTCCTGGGTCATGACTGAAAATAATCCGTTGTTGTAATCCGCAGCCAGATCCGTCCCTTTCAGGACATGAAGCAGCTGCATTTTGATCCCCTGTATGGGCTGGCGATTCAGATAATCTAGGGTGGCCAGCACATGGTCTTTTGTCTCGCCCGGCAGTCCCAGGATCGTGTGGACGATGACCTCAAGCTGGTTCGCCCGAAGGTCTTTTACTGCAGTCTCGAAACAATCCAGTTCATAGCCGCGGCGGATATAGGCAGCGGTAACAGGATGGATGGTCTGCAAACCCAACTCCACCCATACCGGCTTGATTTGATTCAGCCGGGCGAGCAGTGCGATCACATCCGGTCCAAGACAGTCCGGTCTGGTGCCTATGGATAGCGCGACCACTTTTGGATGTTCTACGGCTTCTGTAAAGATTTTTTCTAAATAATCCACCGGAGCATAGGTGTTGGTATAGGCCTGGAAATAGGCTATATATTTTTGTACCGGCCGCTTTCTGGAAATCTGTTCCGCCTGTCGGTCAATCTGTTCGGTGATAGAAAGAGCGGCATCTGCAGCAAAATCACCGGAACCTCCGGCACTGCAGAAGATACATCCGCGTGTATCGATATGACCGTCCCGGTTGGGACAGGACATGCCACCGTTTAGTGCAACCTTGTATACTTTTTCGCCAAACCGCTCCTGAAGCATATGGCTGAAGGAATAGTAGGGTTTGTCACCCCACATCATTTGATATGGTCCTTTACAGCCTGAGCCACCACATCGGCAACCGTTGGATCGAAAGCCTCGGGCATAATGTTTTCATCACTTAATTTATCATCTGGGACCAGATTTGCGATGGCAAGTGCGGCAGCCAGCTTCATTTCTTCGGTAATCTGTGTAGCACGGCCTTCCAGTGCACCCTTAAAGATACCTGGGAAAGCGACTACGTTATTAACCTGATTCGGGAAGTCGGAACGGCCTGTTCCAACCACGCGGGCTCCGGCAGCTTTTGCCACGTCTGGCATGATTTCCGGTACTGGGTTGGCCATAGCAAAGAGAATAGAATCTTTATTCATGGTCTTTACCATATCCGCCGTAACAATATTGGGAGCGGATACACCAACAAAGATATCAGCATCCACGAAAGCGTCTGCCAGTGTTCCTGATTTGCCGGAAAGATTGGTCACATTCATCATCTCGGCCTGTGCCCAGCTTAATCCCTCGCTGTTTTTATTCAGCATACCGCTCTTGTCGCACATGGTGATATCCGGGAACCCGTAGGAGAGCAGCAGCTTGGTGATGGCGATACCGGCAGATCCCGCTCCGTTTATCACGATCTTACAGTTCTCTTTTTTCTTTCCGGTCACTTTGAGGGCGTTGATGATACCGGCCAGAACAACGATAGCCGTACCGTGCTGGTCATCGTGGAATACCGGGATGTCCAGCAGTTCTTTCAGACGGGATTCGATCTCAAAGCAGCGCGGTGCAGAGATGTCTTCCAGATTGATGCCGCCGAAGGCAGGTGCGATGCGTACAACAGTCTCGATGATTTCCTCGGTATCCTGAGTGTCCAGGCAGATAGGAAATGCATTGATGCCGCCGAATTCTTTGAATAAAACAGCCTTGCCTTCCATAACAGGCATGGCAGCCAGGGCACCGATATTGCCCAGGCCCAGGACTGCGCTGCCGTCAGAAACTACGGCTACGGTATTCTGCTTGATGGTATAAGTATAGGCAGCTTCGGGATCCTTTGAGATCACCTTGCATGGCTCTGCTACGCCTGGCGTGTAGGCCAGTGCCAGCGCTTCACGGCTTTTGATAGGGGTCTTGGATTCGGTGCTTATTTTGCCTTTCCATTCTTCATGTAATGCTAATGCTTTTTCGTTGGTGGTCATTCTTTTACCTCTTTATCATTTATTTTTTACGAATAGCAGGTCATAGACCAGTCTGTTCCATGGCCTGTTTTTATCCTGCTGTTCTGGATTGCTATGCCCATCATATCATTTGATATTTCCAAGTTCAAGAGGATTTGCGCTAAAAAGGGCGATTGGGTGTACTTTTTGCTTGTATTTCATAGAAAACATGGTAAAATGATAGAGTTAATAGTATGTAAAATATGAGGAGGATTCACAATGAAATTGAAAAAAATTATGAGCGTTATTCTGGCGGGCGCTATGTGCCTTTCGCTGGCAGCATGTGGAAGCAGCAAAACAGAAAAGGGTTCTGATTCAGCAGAAGCAGCATCCAGTGACAAACTGATCGTTGCAACAGAGGCAGGTTTCGCGCCTTATGAGTATCTGGAAGGCAATGAAGTAGTAGGCGTGGATATGGATATTGCAAAAGCCATCGCTGAGGATATGGGCATGGAACTGGAGATCCAGAATATGGATTTTGATGCAGCACTGATCGCAGTACAGCAGGACAAAGCAGATTTTGCAGCAGCAGGTATCTCTGTTGACCCGGAACGCGAAAAAGTTATGGATTTCTCTACGAACTATGTAAATTCTACAGAAGTAGTTGTGGTAAATGCAGCAGAGCCGGCTGTGGCAGAACCTAGCGGCGAAGCACTGACAGACAAAGTTGTAGCAGTACAGCAGGGCAATATCGCTGACCTGTGGTGCTCAAATACAGAAAACACGACACCGAAAGAAGTAAAACGTTACACCAAATTTGCTCTGGCAACAGAAGATCTGAAAGCAAACAAGATCGACTGTATCGTTATGGACGAACTTCCGGCTAAAGACCTGGTAGCAGCAAATCCGGAACTGACTATTTTAGAGGGTGATCCTTTATTCGTGGATCAGTATGCAATCGCTGTGAAAAAGGGAAACACAGAGATGTTAGATGCAATCAATAAAGTAATCGATAAATTAATTGCAGACGGCAAGATCGATGAGTTCATTGCCAACCATTCTGCAGCAAAATAATAAGATATACGAGGGATAGAGATGGAAAAACTGCAGGAAATAGCCGAACAATTTTATAATGCACTCATACCGCAGCAGCGCTATCTGGCTTATCTGGATGGCTTGAAGATGACACTGCTTATCTCCTTTTTTGCAGTGATCCTTGGTGTGACCATCGGTGTAGTGGTAGCCATGATCCGTGTGACGGCCAAGAATGGCAAGTCTGTTTTACTGAAGATTTTATCAAAAATCTGTTCTATTTACGTGACACTCTTTCGCAGTACGCCGTTGATCGTACAGTTGATGATTATTTATTATATGATCTTCACATCCAGAGACACTAATCCGATTATTGTTGGTATGGTGTGTTTCGGTATGAATTCCGGCGCTTATGTGTCTGAGATCGTTCGTGCAGGTATCGAATCTATTGACCGTGGACAGACGGAAGCCGGACGAAGTCTTGGTTTTACTACCATGCAGACCATGCGCTATATTATTCTGCCCCAGGCGATCAAAAATATTCTGCCTGCGCTGGGCAACGAATTTATTGTTTTGGTGAAAGAGACGGCAGCGATCAGTGTTATCGCCATCAACGATCTGACGAAGATGGCCGGATTTATCGGCTCGCGTACCTATAAGCCGTTGCCGCCTTATATTATTGCGGCGGTTATTTATCTGATTATCGTCCTGATATTGACGAAGTTCCTGAATATGTTTGAGAGGAGGCTGGCAAAGAGTGATAACCACTAAGAATTTACAGAAAGCATTTCAAGATCATGTTGTTTTAGCCGGCATCGACCAGCATATTGAAAAAGGGGAGAAGGTCGTTATCATAGGGCCTTCCGGTTCTGGGAAGTCTACATTCCTGCGCTGCCTGAATCTCCTGGAGGAGCCCACAGGCGGGGAAATCTGGTTCGAGGGAACGGAGATCACCAGCAAGGACTGTGATATCAACAAGCTGCGCCAGAAGATGGGCATGGTGTTCCAGCAGTTCAATCTGTTCCCACATAAGAGTATCATGCAGAATATTACCCTTGCACCGGTCAAACTGGGACTTATGTCACAGGAAGAGGCGGACAGGAAGGCGCGTGAACTTTTGGAACGTGTAGGGCTGCCAGAGAAGGCAGATGCGTATCCCAACAGTTTATCCGGCGGACAAAAACAGCGTGTGGCTATCGCCCGTGCGCTGGCTATGAATCCCGACGTGATGCTCTTTGATGAGCCGACCTCGGCACTGGATCCGGAGATGGTCGGTGAAGTTCTGGAGATTATGAAAGAACTGGCAGATGATGGTATGACCATGGTGGTGGTGACCCATGAGATGGGCTTTGCCAGAGAAGTGGCCAACCGGGTACTGTTTATCGATGAGGGTGTTGTAAAAGAGGAAAACACACCGGATGAATTTTTTAGTAATCCGCAAAATCCGCGTCTGAAAGAATTTTTATCCAAAGTATTATAAAAATGGTATGAAAAAACTTCCATATATGGCGGGCAAGTGGCTGTATATGGGAGTTTTGCATCTTGGCAAAGACAGGAGGATAGATATTTGAACACTTAGTGAGGTCTTGCCGAACTTAGTGATCAGATGTACGATGAATCTTAGGAAACGTTTGGAGGAGAATTAGTATGGAATATGTATTAGATGTACACACTCATACGCTGGCCAGCGGACATGCATATTCGACTATGCGGGAGATGGCGCAGGCGGCTGCGGATAAGGGACTGGAACTTCTGGGCATCACGGAACATGCCATGTCCATGCCATGGACATGCGGAGATTTCTATTTCCAGAATCTGCGTATGGTGGAGCGTGAGTTATGTGGGATTGAACTGCTGCTTGGTTCAGAAGTAAATATTATGGATTTTGATGGGACGGTGGATATGCCTGCCAAAATGATGGAAGGGCTGGATATTATCATAGCCAGTATGCATCCGCCATGCATGAAGACAGGTACTAAAGAAGAAAATACCCGCGCATATCTCAAGACCATGCAGAATCCCCTGGTGGATATCATCGGACATCCGGATGACGGCAGATTCCCAGTGGACTTTAAAGCACTGGTGGAGGGCGCGAAAGAATATGATTGCGTGTTGGAATTAAACAATAATTCACTGGATCCCCGCTGTACCAGAACCGGAGGATGGGACAATTATCGTGAGATGCTGACTTATTGCAAAACGTATCAGGTACCGATTATTTCTAATTCAGATGCCCATACAGAGCAGTTGGTAGGACGGCATGTAGAAGGCTACCAATTGTTGAAAGAGATGGATTTCCCGGAAGAACTGGTGTTGAACCGCTCTGTGGCTGTTTTGAAAAAACATTTACGGAAATTCCGGTAAACAAGTGTACTGACATGTTTATATGAATTTCATAATTCACAGTGAGGAAGTTCTTTACTTTAAAATTTTAGTGTGATAAACTAGTGACAAGAATCTAAAACAGCAAGATAGTAGGAAGGCAGACCGTGCAGGTTTACCTGCTAAGGCCTACCTTTCTACTATCTTATTGGAGAGAATCTCCAATAGTCCCAGACAGGAGCTGCGTAAGCAGCGTATAGTCTGCGGAGCAGACGGGTCTGGGGCGTAGCTGTTTGGAAGCAGCCAAGAAGTAGAGGCCAGCAAGTAATTTATTTTAGACTAAAGTTATAAAGGAGAATTCACCATGAATAAGAAACTTCATACAGATGCAGTGGATATGCTGTTCGATGCGATTTTATGCCTGAAGAGCAAAGAAGAATGCTATACCTTTTTTGAGGATGTTTGTACGATTAACGAGTTATTATCCCTGTCTCAAAGGTTTGAAGTAGCAGCTATGCTGCGGGAAAAGAAAACTTATCTGGATATTTCCCAGAAGACAGGTGCTTCTACCGCGACCATAAGCCGCGTGAACCGCTCGCTGAATTATGGAAACGATGGCTATGAGATGGTGTTTAACCGCATGAAAACAGAAGAGTAAATGTAACTGATCAGGTACTGGACAGTTACGAATAAAGATAAGGAGACTGCACATGGCAGCCTCCTATTTCTTTTCTGTGGGATTTTCTTTTTCGTGCATCTGATCAATGAGTTTTTCAATCAGTTGCTTTTTCACATACACATCGAAACTCAGCATACAGATAAAAGAAAACAAATGCAGGAATTCCGCATCTTTCCCCTTGCTTTCCGGGAATGTTTTCTGTGCTGTGTGATACTGCTTGGCGATATTCTTGGCAATGGCGTCGATCTGCCCTGTTTCCAGGCTGAATACCTCATTGTAGATATCGGTCAGATCCAGTTTGTCCGAATCCAGGAAATATTTCTCTGTGATCGGATGCAGCAGCGTCTGTATGTCGCTGATGGACATGATATTTTTAAAGTAATAAACAAAAATCAGAAGAAGCAGATGCTCCTTTGAATATTTTTTCTTTATAGGCGGCGGAATCAGATTATTCTTGGCGTAGTTGTTGATCATGGTCTTAGTCAGGATCTTGTCCTCGGAATAACGCTTGGAGGACGCCAGCTGGGCATCCATAAAGGTAGTCACCTGATCCATATAAAGGGGGATGGACGGAATATCTTCCGGTTTGATATAATCGATTCGCTGCAGGCTGCTGAAAATAGAGTTCAGCATGTCTTTGGTATCTATTGTCATGATAAGCCCTCGTTTTGATAAACTGTTACAACCATATTATATAGTTTCCAAAACTAGATGTAAAGGGTTTTGTGAAAAAGGTTGTTACTTACTGCTGGTTTTGGTATAATTACAGGTATTGTGTTAGTAGTCCGGTACATAAGGAGACGAGTATGGAATTATACGAAGGATTGAATGAAGAACAAAAAGAAGCGGTATTCCACACCGATGGGCCGCTTTTAATATTGGCCGGTGCGGGATCGGGGAAGACCAGAGTACTGACTCACCGCATTGCCTATCTTATAGAAGAAAAGCAGGTGAATCCATGGAATATCATGGCCATTACCTTTACCAACAAGGCAGCAGGAGAGATGCGGGAACGTGTGGATCAGATTGTGGGCATGGGCTCGGAGAGCGTCTGGGTCAGCACCTTCCATTCCAGCTGCGTGCGTATCCTGAGACGATATATCGATCATCTCGGATATGATAATAATTTCAGTATTTATGATTCGGATGATCAGAAGACGCTTATGAAAGACATTTGCAAAAGACTCCAGATCGATACGAAGATGACGAAAGAGCGGGCACTGCTCAATGCGATCTCTTCAGCCAAGGATGAATTGATCAGCCCGGAGGAGTTTGCCTTAAATGCGCAGGGAGATTTCAAGAAGGAGCGTTATGCTCGTGTATATCGGGAATATCAGGATCAGCTGCGGAAGAACAATGCACTGGACTTTGATGATCTGATCGTAAAGACCGTAGAATTGTTTCAGAATAATTCGGAAATACTGGATTATTATCAGGAACGTTTCCGCTATATTATGGTAGACGAATATCAGGATACCAATACGGCGCAGTTTAAATTCATCAGCCTGCTGGCAGGAAAATACCAGAATCTCTGTGTGGTAGGTGATGATGATCAGTCTATCTATAAATTCCGTGGGGCGAATATCGGCAATATCCTTGGATTTGAGCGGGTTTTTCAGAATGCGAAGGTGATCAAGCTGGAGCAGAATTATCGTTCGACCCAGAATATTCTGGATGCGGCCAATGAGGTGATCCAGAACAATGAGGGCAGAAAAGACAAGACTTTGTGGACCGACAACGAAGAGGGTGTACCGGTTACTTTTGAACAGTTTATGAATGGATACGAGGAGGCGGAGTATATTGCCGGTGATATCCAGAAGAAGCATCGGGAAGGTCAGTGCGATTTTAAGGATTGTGCGATCCTGTATCGCACCAATGCCCAGTCCCGTCTGTTTGAAGAAAAATTTTTAATGGCAAATATACCGTATAAGATTGTGGGCGGCGTGAATTTCTATGCCAGAAAGGAAATCAAAGATCTGCTGTCTTATCTGAAAACCGTGGATAATGCGCGGGATGATCTGGCGGTACGCCGTATTATCAATGTGCCCAAAAGAGGCATCGGAGCCACGACAATCAACCGGATTCAGGACTTTGCCCAGGAGAATGGCATGAGTTTTTACGATGCCGCGGCCAATGCGGGAGAAATTCCGGCTTTGGGACGCTCGGCAGTCAGGGTGGCACCTTTTGTGACATTTATCCAGACATTGCGCAGCGAATTGGAATTTGTTTCCGTGAGCGAGTTATTGAAAAATATTATTGAGGAAACTTCTTACGTGAAGGATCTGGAGGCAGAGGAAACGGATGAGGCCAGGGCACGTATTGAGAACATCGACGAATTGATTTCCAAGGTGGCCACCTACGAGGAAGAGACGGAACAGCCAACCTTAAGCGGATTCCTTGCAGAAGTGGCTCTGGTGGCAGACATTGATTCGGTAAATGAATCGGATGATTATGTGCTGCTTATGACGCTGCATAGTGCCAAGGGGCTGGAATTTCCAAATGTATACCTGACAGGCATGGAAGATGGCGTATTCCCAAGTTATATGACCATTACAGCAGATGATCCAACGGAAATGGAGGAAGAACGCAGGCTGTGTTACGTGGGAATCACCCGCGCCATGAAAAATCTGACTATGACTTGTGCTCAGCAGCGTATGATTCGTGGCGAAACGCAGTATAATAAGGTATCACGTTTTGTGAAGGAGATTCCCAGAGACCTGCTGAATATGGGCAGCACCCTGCCGGAGCGAAGGACCCCGGAGATCCCGGTAAACAGCACGTACCAGCAGATGAAAGAAGCTTTTCGTGCCAAGGTCTTCGAGCCGAAGCAGTTCACGGTAAAGAAGGAAGAAAACCTGGGCTACGAGGTGGGCGACACGGTGCGGCACATCAAATTCGGAGTTGGCATCGTCAAGGCCATCACCGAAGGCGGCAAGGATTACGAGGTCACGGTGGAGTTTGATGGGTACGGGCAGAAGAAAATGTTTGCATCCTTTGCGAAATTAAAAAAAATCTAGTGGTAAAAAAAGGTATACGGTGGTATAATAATGCTAACTAACAGAGAGGAAGGTGCTAATAATGAATATGAATAAATTGGATGATATTATTGCTCGATTAAAAAAACAGGAAGAAGAGCAGCAGAAACCCAAACATACCCTTCTTTGGATACTTGCCATTATCGGTTGTGTTGCAGCAGTTGCAGGTATTGCGTACGGAGTATATCGTTTCTTTACTCCTGATTATCTGGAAGACTTCGAAGATGACTTTGATGATGATTTCGATGATTATTTCGAGGACGAGGACGACGAAGAAGAGTAATAACACGCGGCAAAATAACAGCTCCGGTACTAATCTACCGGGGCTGTCTTTGTGTAGATAATGAGTTAAGTGGGCGCGCGATGGCGCAATGGTGAGGTTGTGGCGGTAGAATGTGGCTTGAGTAGGGAACCTGCTTGATTGTAATGAATAGCCATTACATGATGGTGTAATGGCGAGGGTGTGGCGGCAGAATGTGGCTTGAGTAGGGAACCTGCTTGATTGTAATGAATAGCCATTACATGATGGTGTAATGGCGAGGTCGTGGCGGTAGAATGGATCAAGTTGGGACCTGTCTGAATGTAATGATGCTGGCGGGGCATATGGGATAAAACTTGTCAGTTATGCCCCATAAAGCTTCAAAAGCAGGCGAATTAAAGAAGAAATCTGCGAGTTTGGGCATAGAGAAAATAATTATTATGTGCTGCCCCGTTTCTTCTTTTAAACGGGGCATAGGGAGTGAAAAATTTCTTATATGCCCAACAGCTGGATTATCATATGCATTATGATGAGAAATGGGACATTTCATAAGAAAAAATCTGTATATGCCCCACAGGGACAATGCCTGATGTTCATATTCTGATAAAAGTATAGTTACTGAAGAATCAATAGAATGGAGAAGATAGATGAGAAAAGGCGATATCGCAGAAGGAATCATTGAGAAGATAGATTTCCCCAATAAAGGGCGCATTATTCTGGGCGAGGACACGGTGACCGTGAAAAATGGCATCCCTGGACAGAAGGTGCGATTCCAGATCAATAAAAAGAGAAAGGGCCGCCTGGAAGGCCGCTTGCTGGAAGTGGTAGAGAAATCACCACAGGAGCAGCGTGACCCGGTGTGCAGTATTTTCCCTGCCTGCGGCGGCTGCATGTACCAGACCATGCCATACGAGGCACAGCTGGAGATGAAAGCTGCGCAGGTGCAGGCACTGCTTGAACCTGTGCTGGGGACTGACTATATCTTTGACGGCATTAAGGGAAGTCCACAGGAGTTTGGGTATCGGAATAAGATGGAATTTTCCTTCGGCGATGCCGAAAAGGGCGGGCCACTGACCTTGGGGCTGCATAAAAAGGGGAGCACCTATGATATACTGACGGCAGCAGACTGCAAGTTAGTGCATGAGGATTTCACAAAGATTCTCAGCACGGTGCTGGCATACTGTCAGGAGCAGAAGATGTCCTACTATCATAAAATGCGCCACGAAGGCTATCTGCGTCATCTGCTGATCCGCCGTGCCCAGACCACAGGAGAAATCCTGGTAAATCTGGTCACATCCAGCCAGGTAGAACATGACTGGATGCCGCTGGTGGAGCAGGTGAGGAATCTGTCCATGGAGGGAACGCTGGTAGGATTCCTCCATATCGTAAACGATTCCCTGGCGGATATTGTACAGAGCGATGAGACAAGGATACTGTATGGGCAGGACTATTTCTACGAAAAAATCCTGGGCCTGCAGTTTAAGATATCGCCATTTTCCTTCTTCCAGACCAATTCTCTGGGTGCAGAAGTGCTGTATGGCGCCGCACGGGAGTATATTGGGGATACGAAGGATATGACCGTATTTGATCTGTATTCCGGTACGGGGACGATCGCACAGATTATCGCTCCGGTAGCAAAGAAAGTAATCGGTGTGGAAATCGTGGCGGAAGCCGTGGAGGCAGCAAAGAAAAATGCTGCGCTGAACGGCTTGGATAATTGCGAATTCATCGCGGATGATGTGTTAAAAGCACTGGATTATATTACTGAAAAACCGGATTTCATCATCCTGGATCCACCGAGAGACGGTATACATGGGAAAGCGCTGGAGAAGATCATTGATTACGGCGTGGAGAAGATGGTATACATTTCATGCAAACCCACCAGTCTTGCGCGGGATCTGGCGGTATTGAAGGAGAATGGGTATCGGGTGGAGCGGGTTACTTGCGTGGATATGT
>JAQUWF010000180.1 GCA_028692975.1 Lachnospiraceae bacterium | reverse complement strand
CCCGCCGGATCTGCCTACCAGCGCAGTCATGGTGTTTCTGTCTATGTCAAAATTAATGTGATGCAGCACCTGTTTTTTCCCGTAGGCAAAGTCCACATTGGAAAACTCAATTTCTTTTTTGTGGGATGCCAAAGCCTTTGGCAAATGCTTTCTTCCAATGTTTGGAAGTTCTGTCTCCCGGAATACCTCCTGCATCCGGTCTACGCAGCTGCTCATGACTGTGAGCCTTGCGATCTGAGAATACAGCACCTTCATAGGGCTGTACAAGTCAAAAATAAACAACAGCACACCCAGGAAATAACCCAGCGGAATCTTTCCCTGCGTAAACAGGACGTATCCCAGAATCAACATGGCGATGGTTCCCACCGAATAGGCCACCCCGAGCCAGCGCTGCCACGGTGAATGCTTTTCTTCAAATTCAATATTTATCTCACAGCTCTTCTGGAAATTATGGCTCACTTCCTTTGACTCTTTCCCCAACAGATTGTAGGTCTTGATGATACCCATTCCCTCGGCAAAATCCAGCACAGACTCGGTCAGATTCTCACTCTGTTCCTGACGCGTCACAGAATCCTCCATCGTTTCTTTCTCCATGCCCTTCGCCACCAGCAGGATGATTAGCGCAAAAAACACAGCGGCGATTCCCAGCAGCGGGTTCAGATAAAACATGAAAACGAGCATAATAATTTCCGCAAAAATATCACTCATTAAATCTGCAATGGTCATCATACAGTTTTCTTCCACGAACACCATATCCGTAGAGAGGACTGAACTGATTTTGCCAATATTCCCCTCGGTGAAATACCCCATGGGCATCCGCCGCAGATGCGCACCCAGACTGTTTCGCAGGTCCGCGAACATCATATATCCGGCACCGCTTTGCAGCCGATCAGCTATATTTTGAAATACCACCTGCAACAATACTGATATGACCATAATAATAAAGAGTTGTATGCAGGAATGTGGTGTCATCTTTTCTTCCAAAAATAGATTGAGTGCCACAAAAGACAGAAAAACCGGTGTCTTCAACAGCATGGATTTCAAGAAAGAAAATACAAAGGCCACGTTGATTCTCCATTTATATTTTCCAGACAAAGAAATAATCTTGTTGATCAGTTTAAGCATTGTGTTCACCTCCTGTAGAAACATGCCATTTCGCACTGGCCTCGGCCACGTTCCATAAGTTCTGATATTGTGCTGATTTCCCAAGCAACTCCTCATGGGTGCCCTGGGCTTCCAGCCGCCCTTCCTTCAATACGAATATCTGATCCGCCCTGACGATGGAATGTAGGCGGTGAGCGATGACGATGACTGTCTTATCCCGGATCACTTCAGCGATAGCCTGATTCATCTTTTCCTCATTCTCCGGATCCATGAATGCCGTGGCTTCATCCAGCACGATGACCGGCGCGTCCTTTAAAATGGCCCGTGCCAGGGAAATACGCTGTCTTTCTCCGCCGGATAGCTGCTTGCCGCTGTCCCCTGCCATGGCGTGGATACCGCCCTCAATGCGGTTTAGGAATTCATCACACTGGGCTTTTTTTGCCGCCTCCAGCACTTCCGCATCCGTGGCATTTTTCTTCCCCAGACGAATATTTTCCATGAGTGACATATTAAAAAGAAACTGTTCCTGGGAAACATAAGATATCTGATTGTTCAATGCTTCCACGCTCATATTCCTGATATCTTGTCCTCCCAGTGATACGGTACCCCCGGTCACATCATAGAAATGAACCAGCAATTTCGCCAGCGTGGATTTGCCGGAACCGGATTCGCCCACGAAAGCATTCAGCGTTCCCGGCTGGATCCGCAGGGAAATCCCATGGATCACCTCTTCCTTATCATAGGTAAAGGAAACCTGATCAAAGCAGATTCCATAATCCTTTCCATAAAAACCGTCTCCGGTCTGTACCAGCGGATCTTTTGCCATCATTCTCTCCAGTTCTTCGATCTTATAATTTAACTGCGGGAATTTCCCTACAAAGGACAGGGCGCGCAGAATCGGACCGCCGATGGCGAAGGTAAGGCATAAGACCAGCACCAGGTGACTTAGTGTGGAATATCCCCGCAGCACAAAGTAAGAACCCAGGGGCAGCGTCAAAAAGGCGATACAAGGGATCAGACTGCTGTAGATTGCCATCCAGGGCCAACTGGCTTTGTACCATCTCAGCGTAAAATCGCGATAATCCGTGACACTGTTTTCGTATTTTTTGTAAGAATCGCCGTCCCGGTTAAATACCTTTACGACTTCCATCCCATTAATATACTCGATGATGGTATTGTTCATTTTCCGCGCGGACATGTAATAGTGATCCATATCTTTGGCACCGATCTGAAACATGACCATCATGGCAAACAAACCAATGGGTAAGGTCACAAGGGAAAGCAGCGCCAGCTTCCAGTCTGTCACAAACAAAACCACATAGATTACGATAGGGATACAAAGATTGCCGATTCCCTCCGGAATAGCGTGGGCCAGCAGCAGTTCCAGCGTCTCGATATCATCGATAAACATTTTCTTCATGGCACCTGTACCTATCTCTTCTATAGTTCCAAGCGGCAGATTTTCTAACTTTCCCTGCAGGGAAATCCGCAGATTTTTCAGGGTGTTATACGCTGCAATA
>JAQUWF010000179.1 GCA_028692975.1 Lachnospiraceae bacterium | reverse complement strand
TAATCCTAATTTAATAAACATTTTTTTGGAGTTGATCAGGAAGTATGAGTTAAAGCCACAGTGCCTGCATCTTGAAATAACGGAGACAGCCTATACCGAAAATTCCAATCAGTTAATCGAAGTTGTAACGGAGTTGAAGTCACTTGGTTTCATTATTGAAATGGACGATTTCGGTTCCGGCTATTCTTCATTGAATATGCTATCGGAGCTGCCTCTGGATATTTTAAAGCTGGACATGAAATTCATCCAAAACGAAACTGCAAAAAACAGAAGCAAAAGCATCTTAAACTTTGTTATCAACCTGGCAAAGTGGATGAATTTGCTTGTGATTGCCGAGGGTGTAGAGACAAAGGAGCAGTTGGACCTGCTTCGGAAATTGGACTGCAATTATGTGCAGGGGTATTACTATGCAAAGCCTATGTCACGGAGAGACTTTGAAGAGCATCTTTCCTGTAATCAGGTGGCCAAGGAAGAAGAAACATCCAAAATGACAGCAATTGGAACCGACACAGTTTATATTAAAAAATCCAAATCGGACAAAGTGATGATGATCATAGATGATGTGGAAATGAACCGTGCCATTTTGTCGGAGATGTTTTCGGAATATTACACCCTTGTGGAAGTTGATAACGGAAAAACTGCCTATGAATACATATTGAATAACTATGAGAGCATCGATGTGATTCTCCTTGACTTAGTGATGCCCATTATGGACGGCTTTCAACTGCTCCAAAAAATCAAATGCAACACCAGCCTGACGAACATTCCTGTGATTGTAACCTCTCAGGAAGGCGAAGACAGTGAGGCAAGAGCACTGGAAATGGGCGCATCGGACTTTATTGCGAAGCCCTATAACGAAAAAGTTGCATTAAGACGTGTGAATAATGTCCTTGCCACAAGCACGGTTGCCAAGCTGGAGGAAGAAAAAGCAATCTATCAAAGAATGCAGGAAATGGAGCATAAAGCGAAGACAGACGCTATGACCGGACTTTATAACCGCGCAGAACTGGAAGCGCAAATCAATTCGTTTTTCGCGGAGGAGACCAATCAGAGCGCCACTTTCGTGATTCTCGATGTGGACAATTTCAAACTGGTCAATGACAGGCTTGGTCATACCAAAGGGGATGAAGCACTCAAAAGAGTGGCTCAAATACTGGACTCCTGTTTCCGTAATGAAGATCTTACCTGCCGAATGGGTGGAGATGAGTTTTCAGCGTTTGTTCGCGGAGCATTTTCAACGAAGGATTTGAATGTACGCCTGCAGTGGCTGTGTGAAAAATTGCGGTTTGAGATTGAGGATATGAGTATTTCCTGCTCCATCGGCGCCTGCTCTTCCCCGGCCTACGCAAAGGATTATCAGACCCTGTATGAACATGCAGATATGGCACTGATGACCGCAAAGCGACTTGGGAAAAACCAATATCAGATTTTTGACGGAAAAAGCGAAAAAGAATATACGGGGAAAAAGCGTTACACGCAGATTCAATATATTCAGGATAACGCAGATCCAAAATAAAAAAAGGATAGAGGCAACTATATGGATATGAAATTAACGATGCTCATTGTCGATGACATTGAGGCAAATAGAGCGACCATGGCGGCGGCTTTTTCTCATGAGTATAGGATTTTATACGCCGAAAACGGAAAAGAGGCTATCGATGTCATCCAAAAGCACGGCAAGGATATTTCAGTCATCCTGCTTGATATAATCATGCCGGTAATGGATGGAATCGAAGTGCTTAAGTGGATAAAAAACAGTGTATATAGAGCAATCCCGGTCATTGCCTTGACTGCGGAGGAAAGCTACCAGCTGGAAGCGTTGGAAAACGGAGCGGCGGATTTCATTCCAAAGCCAGCCGACGAACGAGTGATAAACGCCCGCATCAAAAATGTACGTGGTCGTTTTGCGCTGGAAGAGGAGCAAAAGACCAATACATCGCTGAAAAAATCCAAACTGGAAATGGATAACCTGATCAATAGCATTCCGGGCGGCATTGCAATTTATCGCTTGACCGATCATTTTGAAACGCTGTATTTTTCTGATGGCTTAGCGGCCCTAAGCGGGTACAGCAGAGAAGAGTATGCGGCGTACATCAAGGGCGATGCTTCCAAAATCGTATATGTAGAAGATCGGGCTCGTGTATTGGCGATTGCGGAAGATGCTATAAAAAATGGTGAATCTATTGATGTAGCCTATCGTATCTGCCTTAAAAACGGTGGACTTATCTGGGTGAATTTAAATGCAATTTTAATAGAAGAAGATGACGAGGGGTTCCTTGTTCACGCCGTTTTTCAGAAATCCCCCAAAATGGCACAACTATATGCCAATCTGGTGAATGAATCCCAGAGTGCAATCTATGTCAGTGACACAGTCAATTATGATTTGCTGTACATTAATCAACGAGGACTTGAACTGATTGGAATGAGTCGCAAGGCCTGCGTAGGGAAAAAGTGCTACGAGGTCTTGTTCCATCAGGAGAAACCTTGTAAATTCTGCAAAATTCATTCTATGAATCGCAATCAGTTTTTGGAAAGAGATTTTCCTTATCCTATAAATGATAACATTTATCATTTAAGAGGAAAACTGACAGATTGGAATGGGATTGAGGCACATATTGAGTACATTGAGGATGTGACGCAAAGCAGAAAAAACGAGCAGGAGAA
>JAQUWF010000101.1 GCA_028692975.1 Lachnospiraceae bacterium | reverse complement strand
AAGGAGAACAAAAAAAAACGTGCAGTAAAATACGGCACGTTAAGATAACCCTTATATGTAGGATGAGAATTTAATTTGCAGTAAAAATGCAGTCGGTTGGAATTATAATTTGCTGGCTGACAATAAAAAAGAAAAAGATTTTTTTAGAATGACGCCTACAATTAAGTTTGAAGATGCTTCTAGTAGAAAGTATAAACAGACCTTTTGTATTGATATTAGAGACAGGTTAGGGAATGGAATAATAATTAATTATGCTCAACCAGAATTGAGTGAATAATAATTGCGACCAATGTGCGACTGATTTGCGACCATTTATGAAGATAAGTGTAGATTTGTATAATCAGAGGAAAAAACATGATATGCAGGAACGCAGATATAAACAGTAACAAAGAGTTATTCGCAAATTCGGAAGGATTTCCCGACGATGAAGAACTTGGATAAGTAAAAAGGAATGTAAACGGCGTAAATAAAGGATTCTTAAAGAATACCAATATACTAAACGTATGAATTTACCCCCGATTTACCCCCAATTTTTAAGAAGTGTGCAGAAAGTAGATTTATTTTAATGATAGGAAATGGTTCAAAAGTAAGAACAAGGATATTCCCATTTATTATTTGGGGGTATCCTTGTTTTTTAATAATTCATCCGTTGAAACCCCAAAGAAATCAGCCAAAATAGCAACTTCATAATCGGGAACAAATCGTTTGCCCTGTTCGATTCTAAGTATAGTTAAATCCGAAAATTCATGTCCCGCTAATTGAAGTTTTTCTGCTAATGTTTTTTGCGTCATACCTGCGTTTTTTCTTAACCTTTTTATTTTACCACCAATTATATTTTTTGAATTACCATCCCAATATATTTTCATTGCAGACCTCTTTCTAAAGATGAAGTTTTCATTGATATTAGTACAATATTCTGGTAAAATACTTCTAAAGATGAAGTTTTTGAAAATATAGTTGAGAAGAGGAAAAAAGATGAGAAAAATATGCTTGATTACATTACTTATTGCAATGTCCCTTTTTGTGCTTACAGGATGCTCTGGTGTGGCAGATGAGAAGAAGATTCAATCGGATTTGAAATCTTATTCAAAGTCAGATTTGCTACATGAAGATGAGAAAATTGATAAGGTGGAAATTGAAAAAAGAGAAACGGACAAAGAACAGAAAGTGGATACGGTTTGGTGCAGCATAATTACAAAAGATATGTCCATTTCATATGAAAAAAAGGCGGTTCTTACCTATAATTTTTCGGATAAGAGTAAATGGGTATTGGAAGATGTTTCAATGAACGATTCTGATAAATGGATAAAAACTCCTATCAATGGAATTTCCGAAAAAGATATTCCAAATTCATTAGATGGAAAATCAGTTACTGTAGACGGCGAGGTATGGAGCATAGAAGCAAATGAAGTCACAGGGATTTCCATAGATAAGCAAGATACCGATATTGAAAAGAAAACAGATATGCTCACAGTAACTTTGACGCTTAGTTCAGCGGTAAAAGAGGCAACCGGACAGGTGGCAATTTGTTATAATTTTGATAATGGATGGGAGATAGACTCCGTATCGGAAGAAAAAGAATTTAAAGCAACGATTAAGCCGGAAGTTGCATTAAATATTACAAATGATGACTTGATTGCAGAGATTGTAAAGCAGGAATTTCAAATCGGAATGCCCGATGAAGGAGAAGAGATTTCATTTTATAATACGTCTGATTTGCAAACAATAACCATGGATAAGAGCGAGATTTCTGATTTTAAGATTGAAAGCCAGAAATCAACGTCAAAAGGAAGTTATCAGACATACAGTTGCAGTTGTACACTGTCTAAAGCCCATGGAGTATTTAGCATTGACGCAGAGATTCAATATTATTATGTTGGGACAGATGGTTGGATTATTCAACCGATAAGGATAACACCTAAATTAACTTCTGTGAATATACTGGGCGAGTGGAAAGGGACATATAATGGTGCGCCTTATGATGGGGATTCCACATTGAATATTTCAAATGTTGATGCGGACGGAACAATAACAGCGGTTTATAGTTATTATCCATCAACAGTTGATAAATATTCACAACCAGGCAGTTATAATGTATCGGGAAAATTGGATATGACAACGCTGCATATGACTTTAGTTGCCGGAGAATGGGTTACTCAGCCAGAAAAACCGTTATCAATTTCAAAAGTTGATATCTCGGCAATATTGTATATTAATGATTCGAAAATACAAGGAACGGCACAGGAGGGAGATGTGTTTACTGTCATGCAATAAAACTTGTATGCAGAAAAAGAGGATTAAAAATAGATATGAACAATAAAATCAGAGGGGATAAGAAGTATGCAAAAGAAAAGGTGGATAATAGTATTATTTGTAATGTTGTTATTAGTTGTTGGGAGCGGAATCTTTTTTTGGAGAGTCACGAAAAGTGCACCCGGTAATACAGATGGGATAGTAGTCAAAGATCATGTGACAGTCATAACAGACGAAACCCCAAAAGACAAGCAGCCGATAAGCATTACCGATAATGAATTGATATTTAATGATAATCCCGGATATTCCCCAAATGATATCATTGTAGCCGGAATCACAGATTCTGCTCCGGCAGGTTTTATCCGTAAAGTTATTAGTATTGCAAATGAGAATAATCAGTATATTGTAAAAACCGAGTATGGGGTTTTGACTGACGTTTTTGAAAAGGCAAGCATTGTTAAACGGTTTGCATTAACTGAAAGGGGCGCAGAAGAAATTCCTTTAAATGCCACAGTGCAAGTGGGCAAAAGCAATCAAATGCATAACATTTCATATAGCAATACTAAAGTTCAAAATGACGTGAATACCATGAGACTATCATCCGGTAATGACAACACAGAATATCAATTCTCCAAAGAATTTAATTATGAAATAACAGATGAAATATCGGTAACCGGAGAAGTTGGCTTTAATGCATGGGTGGAAATTGAAATAGATATTTCTGATGGAGATATTATTTTTGGTATTGCGGCACATAACGAATCAGGGGGAAATGCTTTTGTTGGCTGTGGATTTGATTCTGAAATAAATGCTTTTGAGGAAAAATTATTTAAAAAATCCTTACCTAATATACAGTTTTTCATTGGTGTGGTTCCGGTTGTAATAACAAACGAAATTGCGTCTACTATTGAAGGTTCTGCACACGTACAAGGCTCACTGGGAACGTCTTTTGAAATCAAATCTGAAAATACGTCCGGCTTTGAATATAATAGTAAGACGGATAAAATAGAAGAAATTACGGATAGAAAATATTATGCGGACGGTTTGCGATGGGAAACAAAGACTGAATTTTCCGCAGATAGTTCTATGGGTATTTTTCTGCATTTAATTACTAAATTGTATGACAGTACAGGCGCAGATATTGCGATTGGAATAGAGGGAGAAACGGCGGGACAAGTGAGTGTCAGTCTTGACAAAAGCCTTGATGGATTAAATTATGTTGGCAATATTGATTCATCCATTCATCCGAAACTCAAAGGAAGAATAGTGGTCACGGTTCCAATAATTGATGAAAAATTAGCCGAAAAGGAACTGTTTGAAATTAAATTAACCCCACTTTGGGAAAGGCACTGGGATTCAGGTTCCGACTGGAAAGAAAAATTACAAGAACTTAAAAAGGATAATAATGGTAATCACACAACTGATGAAATAGCATTGAACCATACCTATACAACAAAATTCGGTGAAACAAATCTTATTACTTATCCACGTTTACTGTTTGCCTATCCGGATAACTGGAGTGTTTCTCTTGAAGAAGTTACCCCATATACAGAAAGAGTAGTACTTACAAATGAACGAGGTGCCAATATAGAATATTCACAGGGAAAGGATCCGGGAAGTGGACAAGGATATACTTATACTGCTTTTGCGTACCGGGCGGATGTTTCAAAAGTTGCAGATTCAAACTTTGTGCCGGGATGGATTCAGGGTACAGATTATTCACAGTTGGGTAAATTTATGGTGGCTAAAGTAGACGTGAACGGAGAATTAGACAGGCAACTTGATGATGAATATACGGATATAGATGGTGGGAGTTTTTACGTTGTTGCACCGGAATCAAAAATTGGAACTATTGAGTATATTCCTGAAACAGTCAATCCTTATAGTGAGTTTGATTTTGGATATGGTTCTTTTGTTGCATATGCACCGGATCAACAATTTACAGAACAGGAAGTGCAGGAGATAACACAGATTCTTGCCAGTTTCAGAACGGAATAATACTATTAAAGAGACAACTGATTAAATGACTTTATTAAACAGCGGGAGCAAGGTTGTATAGTACATACTCCCAGTGTACTCCCGATATACCCCCAAACGCCATGAAAACATATAAATTTGTAATAAGATATAAAATGGGTTGCAGACGAAGGGATTTGAGAAAATTGGTTTTCATAAGATATGGTAAGTTGTAAAACATATAATAGGAAAATCCGTAATAGGATTGGTGACGAAAGCCGGGCCGGGATAAATGATAACATGAGATGTATTTGAATTGACAAGCGGATCCTCAATGAGGTCTGACATTCCGATAAATAATACAAGAAGATCACGATAATCAGGAACTTGATTTGGCTGAAACCAAACACCAATACGACACTAAAAGCGGCAAGATCCACATGAATCTTGAGGCAATACATTATTCTGATATGCATTCTAATATGCCGGATAAGGAACTCCCATTTTCTGGGGCTATCCCAAAGTCTGTAAAATAGGCCTCTTTTGAAGGCTCAATTGACATAAAAAAATTGTATAATGCAAGTAAGGGCAGTCCGCAAAAATCGGTTCCGCCCTTAAATAACTATTAGCATATCTTATATCAGTTCTTTGTGTTTACATAAAATTTGAGACAGCCTGTATTTTCTATATATGAAACCTTCAGTAAAAACAACAGACAACAATTTTAGAGGTCATGTTCTTCGTTTTTAGGAGGGCATGACCATGTTTGACTGCTTTATAGCACGCTTATTTTCATACATACGTGCGTCAGCAAGTTCAATAGTGCGGTCTAAATCGCCTTGTGTTTCCAATGTATCACACACGCCGATGGCGTAACTCAACTTGGCTGGCAAAGAACTGTCGCGATTATACGATTCGGTGGCTTGCTTCACTGCGCCCATCATTTCATCGGCCTTCCCGGGGAGCAGACCATCACAGAAAACCCAGAATTCGTCACCGCCCACGCGGTAGCATTTTCCAATGGATGAGAACACACGATTCAACACGTCGCCGAACGTATGAATGAGCTGATCACCTGCGCCGTGGCCGTAGAGATCGTTGGTTGCTTTTAAATTATTCAGATCCAGAAAAAATGCTGTGCGCACAACTTCTCCGCACCATGCACCCTTGTCCAGTTCAAACGCCGCACGTGAGTAACACTGTGAAAGTTGATCCTGCAATGCCAGCGTCTTGTAATAGGATTCCCGCGCTGCCTCAGCACTGTGCTGCATGAGTAAGCGGACAAACTGATACATTTGATAAAACAAATAAGACAAAATACCAATTTTCAGGAAAAAAACATTGTTTTCTCCGATTTCACATAAGAACAAAGTAAGGTCAACCGCACCAGTCAGTGCAATTAGTCCCCCGAAATAAAGCCCATGGTTACTCTTTTTGCGGATAAGACCATATACAATGCAGGTAATCACCGCTAAAATCCCCACAATCTGTACTGTCTGTGTTACTATCAAAAGCTGCCGCAGTTCTATATCGGTGAGCAGCGATACTGCCAATTCGGCCAACGCTGCTGTGGCGCCAATCCCTGCAATGAGTTTTAGAAGTTTCCCGCGCCAATCCTCCAACTCCCAGCCAAACAGAGCCAGCAGTGGGGGACCCAGCATAGCAAAGGACAGCATGTCCACCAGATAGACGATCCGTGCGTTAGACGCAAGGTATACGACGCTATAGGTTTCGCACATGAAATATAGTCCGCAGTTAATGGTCAAAAAGCCACGCAGCAGCATTTTATAAAGGTCAATCCCCTTGCGGGCCATCAGCGAGAGGGCCAGGAGGATCAGCCCACTGAGCAGAATCAGCATGTTGAGTACAAGAGCCGGAATATCCCGCAGCACTTGTTGTTTAAGGAAAACCGCCTCATTGGCGATGATCAACTCAGGCATTGAAACGCGGGTCAGGCCGTTTGCGGGCACGGTGACCTGAATTTGCAGTTGTCCGTTGGTCACTTTCTGTGGCAGGGGGATATGCGTGAAATAGTTGCCCAACGAATACGTTTGTGGCTCAACATGGTAAAGCACTTCCCCATCAAGCAAAATCGTCATAAACGTGTGATTGGCCTGCAAAATCAGCGACGGAACAGTTCGACCAGAAAAGTCGTAATTAAGTGTGAATTGCAGTTGTGTTTCACCCATCACATCAAAATAGTCAGGCAGGGCAATCTTTGTACGCTGCCCGCCGCTGATTAACTCACCATCTTGAACCAGCACAATCTGCTCATCCACTGCCTTGGGCAGTGCCGCCGCCTCCCGGTTGGAGATGGAAAGCCAGAGCATGGACAGATATATAACAAGTATGGAGGAAATAAACATAATACACGCTTTTTTTTTCATAGAAGCCCCTTTTCTGGATAAATTCACAACCCTTGTAGCAGAAATTCATTCCAAAATAAAACGAAAATTCGATAAAACTATCTTACCATATCCAAATTGAAAAATCCATCATAGGGCGGAGCATCCTTTTTGTTTTATTCCAATGCACAGTCTGTTATAATAAGAAAAAACACAAAATAGTACTGGCAGGAGGTCTATATGAATCGTTGTGCATGGGTTAATATGAAAAATTCTTTATATATCCAATATCATGATGAAGAATGGGGGGTGCCCCAGCATGAGGATAAGAAACTGTATGAACTGCTTATTTTGGAATCGTTTCAGGCAGGGCTTTCCTGGGAATGTGTGCTGAACAAGCGGGAGGCTTTCCGGGAGGCCTACGATGATTTCCAGATTGAGAAAGTGATTCAATACGATGAGGAGAAGAAACAGGAATTATTGGCGAATCCGAGCATTATCCGCAATAAATTGAAGGTCAATGCGAGTATAAAAAACAGCATGATCTTCAAAGAAATCCAGCAGGAGTACGGTTCTTTTGACGCATATATATGGGGCTATACCCATGGCAAAATCATCCGGGAGGATTACACACAGCGGACCACGTCGCCCTTATCTGACCACATTTCGGATGATTTAAAGAAATGCGGCATGAAATTTGTGGGGTCTACGATTATATATTCGTATCTGCAGGCGATTGGGATTATCAATGCACATGGAAAAGAGTGCGATTGTTGTAAAGGAGAAAATGAACGTGGAACATGAATTACTTGCCCACTTGGATCAGTTACATACCACCGAGTTGGGCGTGGTGAGAATCAAAAGGAATCTTGCACTGGACACAGAGGACGTGGTTGGCTGGTGCCAAAATGCAATCCGATCCAGTGAGGCTGTCATTACTAGAAATGGAAAAAACTGGTACATCCATGTGTGTGGATGTATCATAACGGTGAATGCGTACAGTTACACGATTATTACGGCGCACACAAGCCGCGGGGCAATCTGAAATCACAAAAAAAGATACTTGTTTATAAATTTGCATACTACAATACCTCTTGCCGTTTTTTTATAATGAAACGGAAAAACAGGAGGAATCGTAGTATGTATTTTTTATTGAGAGGAAATAAAGGAACATTTGAACTGAAGAATGCGGACAGACAGAATTATCTTTATCTGCCGCTTACCAATGCAAGCGGCATCATGGATTGTATTACGCCGGACGGACATGGCGACAGCAAACTGGGGCAGAACGAGTTCCTCATGGAGCCGGTCAGCTGCGAGGATCTGCATGAAAGTATGCGAAATAGAAATATCTGGTGCAAGGTGGACGGCCAGCTGCCCTGGTCTGTGTGGGGTACTTCTGCCGGGCAGCAGGGCAAGCGCTTTACAGGGGACGAGGAGGACATGACGCTGGAGATTGGGAGACTCTGGCAGAAGGCGACGCGGGTCCAGAAGGAAACCGGCCTGCAGGTCAGCGTGCTGAATTTCTGTCCGCCCACCAATGAGCGGGTGGAAATCATGCAGGTAACCATGAAAAACACCGGAACAAAAAGGCTTACGGTACAGCCGGTGGCTGCGATTCCTATTTATGGAAGAAGTGCGGATAACCTCAGAGACCACAGGCATGTGACTTCCCTGCTGAATCGCATACGGACCACCAAAGATGGTGTGGAGGTGATTCCGGCACTGTCCTTTGATGAGAGAGGGCATCAGGAGAATCATCGTGTTTATGGTGTGTATGGAAGTGGTTCAAACGGAGAAAAACCGGAGGGCTTTTATCCAATCCTGCAGGATTTCAATGGGGCAGGCGGTACCCTGTACTGGCCGAAGGCAGTGCTGACCAATCAGGTGCCCATGGTAAATACGGGGGAAGAGCTGGAAGGATATGAGGCCATGGGAGGTATCTGTTTTGTCAGGCGTGAACTGGAAGTTGGCGAAACGCAGACATTCCTTGTGCTGACATCCTATGACAGGGAAGGAATGCAGTATTTACAAAAAGAAAAGGTGGGGGAAGCCTTTGCTCATATGGAAGAATGGTGGGACGAGAAAAATCCGATTCACTGTAAAACAAGCGGCCCGGAATTTGACACATGGATGGAATGGGTTGGGATCCAGCCATTTCTGCGCAGAATCTATGGATGCTCGTTTTTGCCGCATCATGACTATGGACGTGGCGGGCGCGGATGGAGAGATTTGTGGCAGGATTGTCTGGCCTTGATTTTGACCAATCCGGCGGATATCCGGGAGAATCTGGTGAATTTTTATTCCGGGGTGCGTATTGACGGAAGCAATGCTACGATTATCGGCTCTAAGCCGGGGGAATTCAAGGCGGATCGGAATGCTATCGTGCGTATCTGGATGGATCATGGTTACTGGCCTGTGCTGACCACAGGTTTTTATCTGAATCAGACAGGGGATTACAGTCTGCTGCTGGAGAAAGCACCGTATTTTTGCGATGGGATTACTGCCAGGGGCGAGCAGCGCACAGAGAAGAGGCGCAGAGTGGATAACTGGCTGGACAACGGAGCGGGCGCTCCGTATGAAGGCACGCTGCTGGAGCATCTTCTGGTGCAGAATATCACACAGTTTTTTGACACCGGGGAACACAACAATATGAAACTGCGGGGAGCGGACTGGAATGATGCTCTGGATATGGCCAAAGAACGTGGTGAAAGCGTAGCATTTACCGCAGCCTACAGCGGCAATTATGAAATGATCGCGGATATGTTATCCGCCTTGGAGGCGAGCGGGAAAAAGACCGTAGAATTGTCGAAAGAACTGGTCACATTGATGCACAGCGATATGAGAGATTATGATAATACCCAAAAGAAGAGGAACCTTCTGACCGCATACTACGATGCATGCAGGGAACCGGCACAAGAGAAAGCGCAGATATCCATCAGGGAGTGCATTCAGATATTAAAGTGTATGTCTGATTGGATACACCGCCATATCCGTGCGGCAGAAGTGGTGGAAGGTGATGGGGGAGAACTGTGGTTTAACGGATATTACGACAATGACGGACAGCAGGTAGAATGGAACAAAAACGGTGATGATGTGAGAATGATGCTGACCAGTCAGGTGTTTTCCATTATGTCCGGGACCGCGGCAGATGACCAGATTGAATGGATTGCAAAGAGTGTGGATCGATATCTGTTTGATGAAAAGGTAGGCGGCTACCGCCTGAATACGAATTTCCATGAGGTGAAACTGAACATGGGAAGAGCCTTTGGATTTGCCTACGGGCACAAGGAAAACGGAGCAGTCTTCTGCCATATGGCAGTGATGTATGCCTATGCACTGTATAGCAGAGGATTTGCCCGGGAGGGCTATAAGGTGCTGAAAAGTCTGGAGAATCAGTCTATGGACTTCGGCCGCTCCGGCATTTACCCGGGGATTCCGGAATACTTTAATGACCGGGGACAGGGGCTCTACCATTATCTGACCGGAGCCGGAAGCTGGCTGGTACTCACCGTAACGACCCAGATGTTCGGCGTGCGTGGGGATAAGGGCGATATGATTCTGGCACCGCAGCTGATGAAAGATCAGTTCGATGCAGCTGGAAATGCGGAAATCCGGGTATGCTTTGCGGAACGCAGCTGCCGCATCATTTACCAGAACAGCCACCACAAAGAACTGGGCGATTATGAGGTGGAAGAGATCTACGTGAACGAAGAAAAACTTGATACAGATGGAAACCGTATCGACAGAGAAAACCTGATGAAGCTGGATGAAAAAATGGAGCATGTGATCAGAGTCGTGTTATAAACAGGAGGAAAAATGTTAGTTCAAGATCAATTATTTCTAATAGATGAATATGAAAAGAAATCCGTGTTTTCCAGTTTTCTGCCGGGAATCAACGGACTGACAGGAATACCTGTATGGAGTTTTTATGTAAACCGGGGGCAATGTATCACCAGCTTTGGCACCATGGATAAAGAACATTCCATTATGGAATTTTATCCCGCGCACCAGGCTTATCAGCGGACCGGAGAGATGGGATTCCGCACTTTTATCAAAATCGACGGTGTGTGTATGGAAGCCTTTACCCAGGCGGACACCAGAAAGCAGATGTTTATAGGGAAGAATGAACTGCGCATCGTGGAAGTGGATGAGAAGAACCGGATTTGTGTGAGGGTCTGCTATAACACACTGCCGGAGGAGCCACTGGGGGCACTTATGCGAAGTGTGGAGATCATCAATCTGGCCGCGCAGGAACGATCCTTTGAAGTGCTGGACGGTATGCCCGAACTGGTGCCATACGGCGTGAGCCTGTCTTCCATGAAGGAAATGTCCCAGACTGCCAAAGCCTGGATGGAAGTGCTGGACCATACAAAGCGCATGCCGCGTTTTAAGGTGCGCGCCAGCATGCAGGATACGGCACAGGTATCTCAGGTGGAGGAATTCCATTTTGCCCTGGCAGTTTCGGGACAGGAACTGCTGGCATCGGTCGTGTCCCAAGAGACGATTTTCGGCTATGACACGGCATTGAAGAAACCTATGCGTTTTGCGGAAAAGAGTGCAGAGGCGCTGAGCGGGGAAAAGCAGATTACGCAAAATGAAGTTCCCTGCTGTTTTTTTGCCAGGGACACGGTGCTTTCCGGCGGTGCTTCCGTAAAAATCCAGGAGGTGTACGGCATGAGCAAAGCGGTCGGACATCTGGAAGAACTGGCGGAAAAACTGCAGACAGAGCATTACTTTGAAGAAAAGCAGCTGCGGGCCAAAGAATTGACAGAAGAACTGACCGATGCTATACAGACAAAAACAGGACATGCCGTTTTCGATGAATATTGCAGACAGAGCTACCTGGACAATCTTTTGCGGGGCGGCAGTCCTATTCAGATTGGAAAGCATATTTTCTATGTGTATTCCAGAAAGCATGGGGACATCGAGCGGGATTACAATTTCTTCATGATGTACCCTGAAAGTTTTTCGCAGGGAAATGGGAATTTTCGTGATGTGAATCAAAACAGACGCTGTGATGTGCAGTTCGCGCCATTTGTGGAAGAACGCAATATCAAGGCTTTTTACAGTTATATTCAGACGAACGGCTACAATCCGCTGGGTATTGAAAAATCAGTCTATCGTCTGGAAAATGACCAGTATGCGGACCTGACCACAGGTACATTCACACCAGGACAGCTCTATGAGACACTGCGTGCCAAGGTGCTAAATGAGACGGACCGGGAAAAATTATTTATAGAAATCATGGATGCGGCCAGGGAGCAGAATGAGACAAGCTTTATAGAAGGCTACTGGACCGATCACTGGACCTATAATCTGGATCTGGTGGAAAGCTTCCTCTCCGTTTATCCAGAGCGGGAGAGAGCACTTGTATTTGAAGAGCAGGACTATACTTATCGCCAGTCCTGTGCATCCATCCTTCCCCGCAGAAAACGGTATGAGAAAACGCAGCAGGGTATCCGACAGTATTATTTCCTGAAGGAACTGGTAGAAAATGGAAAATATGTGACCGATGGGGATGGAAATGTGGTCTATGCATCATTGGCAGAAAAACTGTTTCTGCTCTGTGTTCTAAAGACGGCTGCACTGGATCCCTATGGTATGGGAATCGAGATGGAG
>JAQUWF010000100.1 GCA_028692975.1 Lachnospiraceae bacterium | reverse complement strand
AATGAATGACCGTACAAATGATAGTTTTTGTGATACTTCTGATACATTTAATACTAATTATTAGTTACAAAGCTTATTTAGCCTTCGGTCTCTTAGCACCATATTTGGAACGAGCCTGTCTTCTGTTCGCAACACCAGCGGTATCAAGTGTACCTCTGATGATGTGGTATCTGGTACCTGGTAAGTCCTTAACACGACCTCCACGAATCAGAACAACACTATGCTCCTGAAGGTTATGACCTTCTCCTGGGATATAGCTTGTTACTTCGATACCGTTTGACAAACGAACTCTGGCAATCTTTCTAAGAGCTGAGTTAGGTTTCTTTGGTGTAGCTGTCTTAACTGCAGTACAAACACCACGTTTCTGTGGTGAAGACTGGTCAATAGAGCGTTTCTTCAATGAGTTGAAAGTCTTCTGAAGAGCAGGTGCTGTAGATTTCTTAGCAGATGTCTTTCTTCCTTTTCTGACTAACTGATTAAATGTTGGCATTCATTTTACCTCCTATTAGTAGTACACCCTTTTCGGGCGCCATGCGGTTGCATTAGTTTCGTAATTTTGCGCAGAAAAATAATATCGCTTTTCGCACGCTTAAACATTATATCGCCTACAATACGCAAAGTCAAGGCATTTTCTCGAAATGTCTCATTAAATGTGCGTTTCTTCTTCATAACTTGATAAGCAGTCATTTAACTGCTTCTTCTCTTATCAACAGGCAAAAAAGTGTCTCTGGATTTTCCTCTATAATTTTAATCTCTATACATTTTTACTTTTTATTCCTTTTAGGAGAATATGATAATATATTAAAAACATTTGTATTATCCAGCGCTGATGTACCATCTACCAGTTCCGCCAAATCATATCTTCCTACTGATTCATTTTTTTCCCTGTTCTAAAATATATTTTTCTTGAATTTTGTCAACAAGTTTTTATACGTTCATTTCAGTTTTCAAAATCGGCATCGATAGCTTCGGGGTTATAGTATTTTATCCATGGTTTATCTATGTGAGGGTATTCTGTCCGTGAAATTTTTGCTCCTGTATTCATAGTGTTGAAATCCACTCCATTGTCAAACATCTCTTCGAAACAAAAAAGCATTGTTAATACACGGTTTTAATTTGTCCATAAACACAAATGCATCCTGTGGATTGGTTATTCTTTTATCATGAAATCTTTCTCTCTCAAGATCCTCTCTTGCCATTCCTGATTCATAATTACATCTGCCTAGAATTTCATCTTCAAATTCTTGCAAATATCCTTCAGGTATATTTTTACGAGAAGATATTTTCTGGTTTTCAAGAATTTCCCATTTCAAAGTTGCCATCTTTTCTCTCAACTCATCCGTTAATTCTTCCGCACTTTTAAGTGAATTTTTACTTATCTTATAATTTTGCCCAATATTAAAATAAAAATCCTTTTCGTATTGTTCAACAGCAATCGGGATAATTTCAGCACCGGTTTCTTTTGCCATACGCACTGTGCCTGTAAATATCTTCATCAACAATAAATTTGGTGATATGCTCCACGCACCCTCCGGAAAAATAAGAAGGTTTCCGCCTTTTCGAAGCAACTCTACCGATCGAGAATATGCAATGTTACGATCTATCCTATTGTCATTATCTAATGAAATCAACCCATTTATTCTTAAGCCTTGATATGCAATATCTCTATACAATATCCCTGGATCACCCAACATTAAGTAAGCGGGCACTCCAATAACTTGAAGTGTCCGTTGAATATCATTTCCACCAATATGCGTGCACGCATAGATTTTGGAAGCTTTGCCATTACTACTCTGATTATTCAAAACAATTATCTTCTCATTTGCTATTCGCTGATCCGCTTTAAGAATTAATTTCACCAAACCATGATTTATTTGTCTAGCACCAATTCCCTTAAGTTCTTTTCCATTGTTATATTCATATGCTCTAAGGTCTGCATAATACTTTGATAATTCACCAATCGGCATTCTACTTTTTTCGAAGTGATTTAGCTTATGAAAATCAGATTTCTTCACATTTATACTCCTTATGTTTCAATTTTCAAGTTTTTCACATCAATCAAATCAGATATATCGTTCTTAAGTGCTTCGTTATCCCTTTTTCCATTTACATGTACTGGAAATGTATCTGTAATCTTATAAAAATGTGGTATCTCATATTTTTTCAACCTTTCATTGCATTTTCTGTTTATTCGACTAACAATATCATTTACCGCTTCCGTGATTGGGGATTTTAAAACAATATGCGCAATAATTTTTCGTTCTCTGTCCACCACTGTTTCAATCACTTTGCACATTAAAACGGTAGGCTCTTGATGAATCACTGCCTCTACATCAAACGCATATACGCAGATTCCTTCTTTTGTATAATAATTATCTGACGCTCGTCCTAAAATATATACATCCCCATCTTCATCAACATATCCGATATCTCCAGTTCTTCCCCATTTTCTTCCTGTCTTGTCAACCATAAAAAATGATTCCGTTGCAACAAGATTATGAAAATACTCTTTCATATGTGCTGGAGAATCCACCCATATTTCCCCACGTTCGTTATATGGCATCTCTTCTTTGGTACTCATATCGAATGCCGCTACAGTTACACCCTTAATTGGATACCCAACACTATTTGCCTTATTATGAATTAACGATGCCGCTGTTATTGCACTACCCAATTCACACATACCATATCCTTTTAAAATCGGAGCATTGCAATTATGAACTTGTAGAAAACGATTAATCTCTTCTTCCGTTTCTGGAAGGATTTGTTCACCACCAGTAATAGGATATGTAAACTGCGCCATATCTTCTTTCTCAAGTTCTTTGCTATGTATTGCATATACCCATAAACTTGTGGCACTCAATGTCATATTGGGTTTATATTTTTGAATATCCCTAGCAAAATTCTCCTTGGTAAACATCGGTTCCATAATAACCCGAATTCCCAAACACAAAGGCATTAACACTGAAAGAACAATTCCTGTAGAAAACCAAACAGGAATCATTGCTAGAAAAGTATCACCTGCTTTATACGGAAAGTTCGGCGACTGATAGTGTCTTAACGTTGAATTAATTCCTGCATTCGTCAATACAATCCCTTTCGATGCTCCAGTTGTTCCAGAGGAATATACCATCACTACCGGCTTCCCTGGTTCAATACTTTCCCTGAAAGACGGACTATTTTGCTTGTGACTTTTTAAAAAATCAATCCATAAACTAAATTTTGAATCCACTTTAAGTTTTCTTTGAATAGTTGTTTTTCTATTTTTCACGTTTCCAATCTGCTGAGCTATCCAAGGAAGTGAATTCGTCGCAGGAATAATAATAACTTTAGATATATTAATTTGTTCTATACATTCATCCACATATTCAAACATCGCATCTAACACAATTAAGATTTTGGATTCTGTCTCCCTCATTCTTTCTATTTTTTGTTCGGTTGTAAATAAAGGGTTTATAAAATTGGCAATTGCGCCTATCTTGCTACAAGCCAAAACAACATATGCAACTTCCGGAATATTAGATACACATAAATTAACACAGTCTCCTGCTTTAATACTTTCTTGAGACAGTGCTTCCACACACATATCCACTTTTTCAAACATTTCTCGATACGAGATTTTAATGTTAAAATATTGCAGTGCGTAACTATCCAGACGCCCCTTGCTATTGTCATAAATATTCCTATAAATTGTCTTTTGTATATACGATGTACTATCATTATCATTTTCGTAATATTTCATCCATGGCTTATCTATAGATGGATATCCTGTGTGCTTACCTGTCATAATTACCCTCCAATTTCCCAAAATCGATTTTCCCAATACTAATTGCCATATGCATACATGTTGAAATATCATATATTACAAACGGCACTTTACTCCGTTAAACTAATTATATCAGAAAATTCCAGAAGGCTATGTACCAACTATGTCATTTTTTTTGCTAATTTGACCAGACATAATAAATCAGCGCAACCGAGTAGATTCTCCGCTCGATTGCGCTGATTTTTAACGTCCCATGTACAAATTTATTTACAATATTCCCAGTAATGGCCCCGCGTATATAGGGCGGAAAATCTTCAGATAACTATACAATGCTATCAAAACTACAACTGCAGTCATGGCGGCCGGTATGCCGCGGCGGATCCAGATCCATTTCTCCGGGATAAAATCCACCAGCCGTTCAATGCCTTTTACAACAAGCAGCATAAGTGGAACGACCATGGGCATAATATAACGCCCCTGTGGTTGAAAATCCGTGTAATAGGAATAGTACATGCTGATCCCTATGGGGAATAGGATGGAAATAAAAATCCATACATATAAATGCATTTTTTTATCCAGCCTTTTGTGCTTCCAGACAGATAATGCTGCGCCAATGGCAGCTCCGCCGGCTCCCAGGATCAGCAGGAATTTCCAGACCCGGTACATGCTCACCAAAAGCAGATATTGCACATAGCCGAAGGCACCCACAAAAGTAAGCCAGGTACAAAGAATCCATTCGTCCGTAAAAAGCATTCGGTAAAGAGAATAGCCCGCACGGTTATACGTCCAGTGTTTGGATGGCTTTAATTCCTCCACCGCATGTATCTCCCCGCATGCATCGTAAGCCTTCATGCCCAGGATATCACCATTATACAGAATTGCATTCCGGATAAACCACCAGCCAGTCAGAAGGAATACCACACCGAGGACGATAAGCCCTCGCTTAATCATAAGCGTCCAGCGTTCCTTCCTGGTCATCTCCTTCGGAGAATAACAAAGGAACGAGAAAACAAACAGCAGGAAGCTGCACAGCAAAAATCCATACGCCGTATAATAGGACATCAGGCAGACGGACAGTGCCAGCCCCAGATAAACACAGTGTTTTCTGCTCCAGCCAGACTCCACACCCAGGATCCAAACGTATACGATACAGGATGCCGCGAATATAGCCATGCTGTCCGAGTTGACATAAGATGAAATAAATGCCATCTGCGGCAACAGCGTTACCATGCAGATAAACAGCCAGCGCATCCATGGATTACGAAACAGTTTCTTCCCTATCTTTATGGAGAAAAATGCCGTCCCCACACCAAAGATCAGGCTGGCCATACGTGCCGCCATAAGCAGGGAGTACTCAGTAGGGTGAAATATCCCTACGAGTTTCATAAGATACCCGCCAAACAGATAGGCCCCAATGGGCGTAAATGCCATAGACGCGCCCCATGGCTGAGACAACACCTCCGGGTCATCCCCCACCGGAAGATTCCAGTGATTATAAATATACTTTGGTACCTGAAAGCGCATCGCCTCATCCGGCGATACATTAAATGGCTGAATATAGGCCCACATAAAATAAAAAATAATGAGTCCAACAATAAAAAGAAATTCCCCCCATTGGATTTTTTTCATATTACTCATACTTTTCCCTCACCATGATACTTCAATAACCCCTTCGTCATTGTTTACAATCCCCTGCACTGCAGTTATGCCGGACATCTCGAAAGATACCCGGCATAATTCATCTAGTTTTATTCTTCTGTCAGTTCAATAAGATCTTCTTCAAATGCTTCTGTCATCTCTTTTTCAGCCTCGATCTTCGCATCTGTGTCAAGTTTTACATTTCTGTAACGCTTCATACCTGTTCCGGCCGGAATCAGTTTACCAATGATAACGTTCTCTTTCAGTCCGATCAATGGGTCGATCTTTCCTTTGATAGCCGCATCGGTCAGGACCTTGGTGGTCTCCTGGAAGGATGCTGCTGACATGAAGGAATTGGTTGCAAGAGATGCCTTTGTAATACCCAGCATTACCTGTGTACCGTCTGCAGCCTCTTTGCCCTCTGCTTCCATCTCGGCGTTGGTGTCATCGAATTCCAGTGTATTCACCAGCATTCCCGGCAGATACTCGGTATCACCGTTCTGCTCGATGCGGATCTTCTTCAGCATCTGACGAACAATCATCTCGATATGCTTATCGTTGATCTCAACACCCTGCAGACGGTAAACTCTCTGTACCTCACGGATCATGTAATCCTGTACAGCACGGATACCCTTGATTTTCAGGATATCATGTGGGTTTACACTACCTTCGGTCAGTTCATCACCGGCCTCCAGTTCAGCACCGTCCATAACCTTGATTCTTGATCCGTAAGGGATCAGATAGGTCTTGGAAACGCCTTCTTCTGTATTGGTAACGGTAATCTCACGTTTCTTCTTTGTATCGCTGAGGGTTGCTTTACCTGCGATCTCTGTGATAATAGCAAGACCCTTAGGCTTACGCGCCTCAAAAAGCTCCTCGACACGGGGAAGACCCTGTGTGATATCTCCACCGGCAACACCACCGGTATGGAATGTTCTCATGGTCAGCTGTGTACCAGGCTCACCGATAGACTGCGCTGCGATGATACCTACGGACTCACCAACCTGAACAGCTTCACCGGTCGCCATGTTGGCACCGTAACACTTAACACATACACCAATATGTGATTTGCATGATAATACGGTACGAATCTTGATCTTGGTCAATTCGTTGCCCTTCTCATCCACGCCGAACTTCATAACACGTTCTGCACGTCTCGGTGTAATCATATGATTTGCTTTCACAAGAACATTGCCATCTTTGTCACAGAGATTTTCTGCGGCAAAACGTCCTGTAATACGTTCCTGCAAACTCTCGATTTCTTCTTTTCCGTCGGTAAATGCTTTTACATACATACCTGGAATCTCATCTTTGCCTTCACAGCAGTCCACCTCACGGATGATCAGATCCTGTGAAACGTCTACCAGACGTCTGGTAAGGTAACCGGAATCGGCTGTACGAAGCGCTGTATCGGACAGACCTTTACGAGCACCATGTGCAGACATGAAGTATTCCAGTACGTCAAGACCTTCACGGAAGTTTGACTTGATAGGCAGCTCGATGGTGTGACCTGTTGTATCAGCCATCAATCCACGCATACCTGCCAGCTGTTTGATCTGCTTATCAGAACCACGGGCTCCGGAATCAGCCATCATGAAGATATTGTTGTATTTATCCAGACCGTCTAACAGTGCCTTAGTCAGCACATCATCGGTATCTTTCCAGGTATCTACAACTTCCTGATATCTTTCTTCCTCTGTGATCAGACCACGCTTGTAGTTACGTGTGATCTTATCTACAGTATCCTGTGCCTTCTGGATCAGTTCCGGCTTTTCAGGCGGAACGGTCATATCGGATACGGATACGGTCATAGCAGCTCTTGTTGAATATTTGTAACCCATGGCTTTGATATCATCCAGAACTTCAGCAGTCTTGGTAGCGCCATGTGTGTTGATAACTTTTTCCAGAATCTGTTTCAACTGTTTCTTACCAGTATGGAAGTCAACCTCCAGCACCAGTTTGTTTTCATCCAGATCTCTGTCTACAAATCCCAGATCCTGCGGCAGAATCTCATTGAACAGGAAACGTCCCAAAGTAGATTCTACATTACCGCTCACGGTCTCACCGGTCGCCAACTGTTTGCTCACGCGGACTTTGATACGGGTCTGCAGTGTCAGTACGCCATTCTCATATGCAAGAATCGCTTCGTTCAGGTTCTTGAAGAACTTGCCTTCACCCTTCGCGCCAGGTCTTTCCTGTGTCAGGTAGTAAATACCCAGGACCATATCCTGTGAAGGAACGGCTACCGGGCCACCATCGGATGGTTTCAGCAGGTTGTTTGGTGAGAGCAGTAAGAAACGGCACTCAGCCTGGGCTTCTGCGGTCAGTGGCAGATGGACTGCCATCTGGTCACCGTCGAAATCGGCATTGAACGCGGTACAAACCAGCGGATGCAGCTTGATAGCCTTACCTTCTACAAGGATCGGCTCGAACGCCTGGATACCCAGACGATGCAGTGTAGGTGCACGGTTCAGCATAACTGGATGCTCTTTGATAACATCCTCCAGAACGTCCCAAACTTCAGTCTGAAGTTTTTCTACCATCTTCTTCGCGCTCTTAATATTGTGAGCGGTACCGTTTGCTACCAGTTCTTTCATAACGAAAGGCTTGAACAGCTCGATAGCCATCTCTTTTGGCAGACCACACTGATAGATCTTTAATTCCGGACCTACAACGATAACGGAACGGCCAGAGTAGTCAACACGTTTACCTAACAGGTTCTGACGGAAACGTCCGCCTTTACCTTTCAGCATGTCGGACAGAGACTTCAGCGCACGGTTACCAGGACCGGTTACCGGACGGCCGCGACGGCCATTGTCGATCAGCGCATCTACTGCTTCCTGGAGCATTCTCTTCTCATTGCGGACAATGATCTCCGGAGCGCCCAACTCCAGCAGTCTCTTCAGACGGTTATTTCTATTAATAATACGACGATATAAGTCATTTAAGTCAGATGTTGCAAAACGTCCGCCATCCAGCTGAACCATAGGACGCAGATCTGGCGGGATAACTGGGATAGCATCCATAACCATCCACTCCGGTTTGTTGCCGGACTCGCGGAATGCTTCTACTACTTCCAGACGTTTGATGATACGTGCACGTTTCTGTCCTGTAGATTCCTTCAGGCCTTTTTTCAGTTCTACAGACTCTGTTTCCAGGTCGATAGCTGCCAGCAGTTCCTGAATGGACTCTGCGCCCATGCCTACACGGAAATTGCTGCCGTATTCGTCGCGTGCATCCTGGTATTCTCTCTCAGTCAGTACCTGTTTGTACATGAGATTAGACTCACCCGGATCTAAAACGATATAGTTTGCAAAATATAAAACTTTTTCCAATGTTCTCGGTGACAGATCCAGCATCAGTCCCATTCTTGACGGGATACCTTTAAAATACCAGATATGTGAAACCGGAGCAGCCAGTTCGATATGACCCATGCGCTCTCTACGAACACTGGCCTTGGTTACTTCTACGCCACATCGGTCGCAGACAACACCTTTATAACGAATCTTTTTGTATTTACCACAATGACACTCCCAGTCCTTACTCGGTCCGAAAATACGCTCACAGAACAAACCGTCTTTTTCCGGTTTCAGTGTTCTGTAGTTGATGGTCTCAGGCTTTTTAACCTCGCCGCAAGACCATTCACGAACTATTTCAGGAGATGCCAGCCCGATTTTAATGGCATCAAAGGTCATTGGTTTGTATTCATCTTTTTTATTCATTTCTGCCATACTGGACCTCCTAGTCTTCTTCGATGGTTTCTTCTAAGTCTAAGAAAGCGTCTTCCTCTTCCAGTTCTTCCTCGTCTGCAACGTCAACCAATTCTTCACCTTCAAATTCCTGCTCGGTGAATCCGTGGTCAGCAAACGATTCTTCACGATGCTGTCTTCTGCTTTCTCCCTCGATTACTGCACGCAGATCTGTCTCGCCGTAATCTACGGACTCGATCAGTTCTACTTCGTTGCGGTCTTCGTCCAGGACTCTTACATCCAGGCCCAGAGACTGTAACTCTTTGAGCAATACCTTGAAAGACTCCGGAATACCAGGATCTGGAATATTGTCACCCTTGATGATGGCTTCGTATGTCTTCACACGTCCAACCACATCATCGGACTTCATAGTCAGGATCTCCTGTAAGGTATAAGACGCACCGTATGCTTCCAGTGCCCAAACCTCCATCTCACCGAAACGCTGTCCACCGAACTGAGCTTTACCACCCAGCGGCTGCTGCGTTACCAGAGAGTAAGGACCCGTAGAACGAGCATGGATCTTATCGTCAACCAGATGATGCAGTTTCAGGTAATGCATGTGTCCGATAGTAACCGGGCTGTCGAAGCATTCACCTGTACGGCCGTCACGCAATTGTACTTTACCGTCACGTTTCAGCGGAACACCTTTCCACAGTGCTCTGTGGTCTTTGTTCTCATCCAGATAATCTATAACGTCTTCTGTTAATGTATCTTTATATTTCTCTTTGAACTCAGCAAAATCTTCTGTATTCACATAATCATTTGCCAGTTCCAGAGTATCCATGATATCCATCTCGTTGGCACCGTCAAATACCGGTGTAGCGATGTTGAATCCAAGTGCTTTCGCAGCCAGACTCAGATGGATCTCCAGAACCTGCCCGATATTCATACGGGAAGGTACACCCAATGGATTCAGTACGATATCCAGCGGACGTCCATTTGGCAGGAATGGCATATCTTCTACAGGTAATACGCGGGAAACTACACCCTTGTTACCATGACGGCCGGCCATCTTATCACCAACAGAAATCTTTCTCTTCTGTGCAATGTAGATACGAACGGACTGATTTACTCCAGGAGATAATTCATCACCGTTTTCTCTTGTAAACACTTTGGCATCTACAACGATACCGTACTCACCGTGCGGTACCTTCAGGGAGGTATCACGTACTTCACGTGCTTTCTCACCAAAAATAGCTCTCAGCAGACGTTCCTCAGCGGTCAGCTCTGTCTCTCCCTTAGGAGTAACCTTGCCAACCAGGATATCGCCGGCGCGAACCTCAGCACCGATGCGGATGATTCCGCGCTCGTCCAGATCCTTTAATGCATCATCACCCACACCAGGTACGTCACGGGTGATTTCTTCCGGTCCTAATTTGGTATCACGGGATTCTGCTTCGTATTCTTCAATATGAATAGAGGTATAAACGTCTTCCTGAACCAGTCTCTCGCTCAGCAGAACAGCATCCTCATAGTTGTAGCCTTCCCAGGTCATGAATCCGATCAGCGGGTTCTTACCAAGAGCCAGCTCGCCCTTCTGAGTCGATGGGCCGTCAGCGATAACCTGACCTGCTTCCACATGCTCACCGGCAAAAACGATCGGTTTCTGATTGTAACAGTTACTCTGGTTACTTCTCATAAACTTGGTCAGTCTGTAAGTATCTTTTGTATCATCATCGTTTTTCATGATGATCTCTGTTGAAGTCGAACGCTCGATGGTACCTGCTTTTTTCGCAACGATACAAACACCGGAATCGACTGCAACCTTGGTCTCCATACCGGTACCCACAACAGGCGCCTCGGTAAACAGAAGCGGTACAGCCTGACGCTGCATGTTAGATCCCATGAGCGCACGGTTCGCATCGTCATTCTGCAGGAAAGGAATCAGCGCAGTAGCCACAGAGAATACCATCTTAGGAGATACGTCCATGTACTCGAACATGCTCTTCTCGTATTCCTGAGTCTCTTCCAGATAACGACCAGATACATTCTTATGAACGAAATGTCCTTCCGCATCCAGAGGCTCATTCGCCTGTGCTACGTGGTAATTGTCTTCTTCATCAGCTGTCATATAGACAACTTCATCGGTAACGCGGGGATTCTGCGAATCTGTGCGGTCAACCACACGATACGGAGCCTCAACGAAACCATATTCATTGATGCGGGCATAAGATGCCAGCGAGTTGATCAGACCGATGTTAGGACCTTCAGGCGTCTCGATGGGGCACATACGTCCGTAATGAGAGTAGTGAACGTCACGAACCTCGAATCCGGCTCTGTCTCGTGACAGACCACCAGGACCCAGCGCGGAGAGACGTCTCTTATGCGTCAACTCACCCAGAGGGTTGTTCTGATCCATGAACTGTGACAGCTGGGAAGATCCGAAGAATTCTTTGACAGCCGCAGTTACCGGTTTGATATTGATCAGGGACTGAGGCGTGATCGTCTCAATATCCTGTGTCGTCATACGCTCACGAACCACACGTTCCAGTCTGGACAGACCGATACGGTACTGGTTCTGCAGCAGTTCGCCTACTGCGCGGATACGTCTGTTGCCCAGATGATCGATATCATCATCATTGCCCAGGCCGTATTCCAGATGAATATTATAGTTAATAGAAGCAAGAATGTCTTCTTTTGTAATATGCTTCGGAATCAGTTCATGGATCTCACGCTTGATCGCGTATTTGATATCATCCATAGAATCATTTTCTTCCAGGATCTTAGCAAGTACCGGATAGTAAACTAATTCGGTAACGCCAACCTCCTTGGGATCCACATCCACGAAACTTGTTATGTCAACCATCATACTGGACAGCACTTTGGTCTTGCGCTCTTCTGTCTGAATCCACACGAAAGGAACTGCCGCATTCTGAATCTGATCCGCCAGTTTTCTTGTAACCTTTGTACCTGCCTCTGCCAGAATCTCCCCTGTTGTGGTATCTACCACGTCCTCTGCCAGTTCATGACCGCTGATGCGGTTCTTCAGTGCAAGTTTTTTATTGAATTTATAACGGCCAACCTTAGCCAGATCAT
>JAQUWF010000099.1 GCA_028692975.1 Lachnospiraceae bacterium | reverse complement strand
CTATGGCCTGATTCACATGCGCACTGATATTTGGAGCTACTATAAGGCCGAAGACTATAGTGTAAATCTCATATACAATAAGTATTGTAAAAGCTCTGGGCATCGGCCTAACTATATTTTTTCCACTAGAATAGTAATCCAGAAAGAAAAAGATAAGCATCAGCCCGCCCAATATCAACAAAGCATTGGAAAACTGGAAGTACCTTACAAAGAATTCCACATACCAAATAATGCAGAATAGTAAAAATTTCATTAGATCATCTTTGCCGGTACTAATTCGCAATTGCCTCATAAGTTTATCCTCAAAAAGTCGATCATCTTGCATATCCGAGCCGATAACGTCAATTCTCGGGATTTGCTTAATGACGCTTCTGCCATGCCAGACACAATCTCACTATTATTGTACAGTCTCAAGATCGCCTCTTTAATCTCCGTTTCATTCATCGGATTCACTCTGATGGAGTATTCTTCACTTAAAATGTCATTGTTAAAAGAGCCATCGGATGAGATCACGGGTAAACCACAGGCCATGGCTTCAATGATGGCGTTACAGCATCCCTCATTCGTCGTAGGTAAGACAAATACGTCAGATGCATTCAAATAAGTTACAATATCATCATGTGAAACTTTCCCGGAAAACAGAACATTTGGGCATGTAGGGAGCTCCTCACCAGACCCAATAAAACATGAATACACAGAAATAGTTTCGTTTATCTTTGATAAAACGTTCGATAACCGCTTCGCGCCTTTTCTTTCAATAAAAGCCCCAACAAACGCTACAACGAATCCTTCTTCCGGCCATCCAAGTTTATTTCTGCATTCCAACTTAGGCTTCTTGTAAAACAAAGATGTATCATACCCGTTCGGCGCTATGATATATGGATTGTCCTTTTGAAGTCCAAGGCTAACTGATTCTTCGTACGACTTCGTTGAGACATAAATAACTCCCGATAACTGTTTCTGCATTTTTTCTATATCTGCTTTTTTGTACTCATTTTGAACAGATATCTTACTCTCACCGCATGCTATAAAAAGAGGCTTCGAATTATCAGTCATAGACGCAACAACGCCCATATGCCAGAAGTGACCATAAAGCGCATCAGGTTTGTTTGTTAAATTTCTATAGGCTTTCTTCGCTGCGCTTATAAACAGGTTTTGATTTATTGTTTGTGCTCTCCCAGACAATGAAAAGAACTTTGGTTGAAGAACTTCAACGCTAACTTCATCGTCAATCCTATCAGTCCATTTTTCCTGACGCACAGGAACTTTATGCATAATTGCCCTTGTGATACTTTGAGGTGCTATTACCGTGCACTTGACACCCTGTTTGGCCATTTCAGCAACAGTATTTTTTATGAATGGCATGAAAGGGTCATCACGTGTTGGATATCCACCTACAATAAAGCAAACATGCATATGTTCTGTATCTCCCATCATAAGCATCCCTTGAAATTACCTTGTTACGTTTCATATAATGGTCTTTAGTTTACAACCATCGCGAATAATATGAATGTAATACAATTCTAAATTGCTCTACGAGAAATATCCTTATAAGAGAATATCCTCATTCCTTCTTTTTCAGCGATACGCTTCATACTTTCGTATTCTTCCGGATTATTAATCAACCGCTCAATCTCAGATTGAATTTCTTCAACACTGTCCTTGCTCAGGAATACTACATTCCCTCCAAGATCGACGTGATGTGTTCCTTCCCAATCCTTGACAAGCATTGGCTTGCCCTGTCCGGTCACTTGCTCCCACATGACACTATGGCGTCCGGGGAACACAACAAGGTCAGCTGCTTCGAAATAATCATAGGAATCCTTTGATTGAATCCATCCGATATACTGAACCTTCTTGCCATCAGCTAACGCCTTCACCTGATCCATCAGTTCCTTCGTGACAGAGCCAAAAACAATCAATCGAACCTTATCGTTTTGGATATTCTGTACTGCCTGCATCAACAGGAGTGTCTGGGTTTTCCACTTGTCTATCTTGCCGCCCGTCAGGATTAGGAAGTCATCATCACTAATGCCGTACTGTTTCCTGACTCGTTCACATGCTCCATCCGTTTTTGCTTTCTCCACCAGTTCATCATCAGCTCCCATAACAAGAAGCTCACACTTTTCAGTCGGTAAGCCGTAGATATTCTTCAGAAAATCTACCCGAACAGGAAGTACACCATAAAACTTTTTCGTATACGGCTCTATTTGGTGTGCACAGTGTTTCCAGAGTCCCTTGTGCAAAACATTTTTTGACAACCAGTTTGTAGCAGAATTAGAGAAATCAGCATGGTTATCAACGTAAACGGTTACGTTTGGATGCTTTTTAACATATCTTACAATCACGTTGATATCGCAGAATTGGCAACCATGAACAAAGATAATGTCCGGAGATGCGGCATCCAATGCCATTACAAAGCCTTCATATAAGCGCAGGAATTTGCCTACTTTGGCTGGAATTCCTTTCTTATATGGCAATCTCGTTACTTTAATCCCATACTCGTTATCGTATATTCCTGGATCTATATTGCACCCATTCCCGTTCTTATCAAAAGAAAGAGTAGATGCAATGATTTCAACATCGTAGCCCATTCTCTTATGAAACTTTGGGAGCATATTCTCCTGATAGGAATAGTTGTCGATGTAAAAACATCCAAGACAGACATGTAGTATCTTCATTCCTTCATTTCTCCCAAAAATTGATCGACAGAAACAAACTTGTCTCCGTGCTCTTTAAGCTTTTCTTCTGGCCATTCCCACCACTTTATCTTCAGTAGTTTTTCGATCTTCTCAGGAGCAAACCTATATCGGATCACTTTCGCTGGCGCTCCAGCAACGATGGAATATGCAGGAACATCGTGCGTTACAACACTGTGAGCTCCTATGATTGCACCGTCACCAATTGTTATTCCATCATTAATGAACACCGCTTCGCCGATCCATACATCATTTCCAATAACTACCGGCTTATTTATTCCTGCTTCTATTTTTCCAAAGTTCCGATTGAAAACATTCTTTCCGCTATAGAACACTGGAGATGTGGAAATCATGTCGAGCGGATGAGCGCCTCCTCCGATGGCACAGTAGCTTGCAATAGAACAGAAAGAGCCTATCCTTGTATTTGCCACGGAGTTGTTTTTACCCATATAACTATATCGGCCTATCTGAACTTCAATACAATTCGAACCAGTTCCTACTTTGGCGGTTTTTTCTATTGAGCAATTCCGTAGTGCTGGCCGGTTGATAAGCCTTAGAAATTTGTTGATAAAAAAACCAGGATTGACTTTCATCACTTTTGATCCTTCTCTTTGATCTCATGTTCCATAATTTTTGCATCAATCAGGAAACGATACCAATATGCCTGCAAAAAGGCGTGTACTTTCCCAGTCTGTCCATCCAGAAAACCTAGTTTGATATAGTACCTGTACCAGTAGTAAAACTTCGCCCGCCAGAACTTGGGAAGCTTATAGTACAGACCATCACGCAACTTTTTTGTTTTCTCGGCTTCATGGTATAAAGAAGTTTTCGCCTGTCTCTGCGCAAGTGTCTCCAAATAATCATTGACTTCTCTGGTTGCATACCAGTTGTGCTTATTGATCCATGTTGTCAGATCCTTAAAATCGTAATGAAGACAATCATTCTGGAGATCTACCGTCCGACCTTTCGATAGGACAACATGCTCACCCATTGCCCGGTCTTCATATCGTCCCAATCCGGTTTTAAATATCGTAAGATTGTAAAATGGGTAAATACCGCCATGTGTCAGGAACTTGCCCATAAAATAGACTTTGAACTTCATAACGAGTCCGTTCACATCGTCATCATGATGTTCTTTACAGGCTTGAATAATTTCTTCCTTCAGTTCAGGGGTAACCACTTCATCGGCGTCAATACGATAGATCCACTTCGTTTTGACATCTACATGATCCAGTGCCCAATTAAACTGTTTTGCATAATGCTCAAATGGCTCATGCTGATAGATTTCTGCTCCTAGCTCACGAGCAATATTCATGGTCTTATCTGTGCTGCCACTATCCACAACAACAATTCGATCGGCCAGCCCGATAATTGATTCAATGCACCGTCGTATATTCAGTTCCTCGTTCTTTGTTAGGATAATGGCGGTAATATCATTCATATTGTTATCCCTTCGCTATTCCGCATTTTTCAGTAAAAACGGAACTGTATTTTTCCATCGCAACTTCATAGGCGTACTGTTCTTCGTAGAGTTTCTTCGCCCGGTAACCCATAGAAGCACAACTCTCTGGGTCTTTAACCATGGCGACAATTGCATCCCGGAGCCCTTGACCATCTCCGATTTCGACGCTGTGACCGATGTGCTCTTTTTCAACCTCTGCCGCCAGATAGCTATCTTTCTCAACAACTGCCAACACTGGCTGTCCACCTTGTAGATAACTGTAGTATTTGCTCGGTGCGCATGTTCCCATAAGGCCTTTTTCAAGGCTTACAATGCAGCAGGAACTGATGGCCACAGCTTGCTGAAAATCCTTCCCGGTTAGGAAGTTCAGAAGCTGTACGTTGCGAAGCCCTTTATCCTTGATCAGGGTTTCCACTGCATCCTTCTTATTGCCGTGCCCAACAATCAGGAATCGAATCCGATCATCGTTTTTCAGCAATTCCGCCGCTTCCATCATCGTTTCCACATCCTGGCAAGTTCCCATATTACCGAAGTAGGATACGACAAACTGTCCGTCTCTATAGCCAAACCGCTCATATGCTTCATGATCAGGTTTGCTTTCCTTTTCATGCGCCCAGTTTGCTATGGTTACCACACGGTCACGGCTCAGTTCTGGTCTATTCTTTAATAAGAACTCTTTCATTTCATCCGTCAGAGCAACCACACAATCAACTGATCTATATAATCGCTTGTTGATCCATCCCATAACCTTGCTGATCATGCTACCCGGTGTGAGTGACTTCGATGCATATGCGACTTCCGGGTACACGTCATAAGCAACGAACACGAATTTCGTCCCATACTTCTTCTTTGCCCTGATCGGTACTATGGGGAGAACTGGAGGATTTGAATAAACAATTACAGCTTTATAGTTTTTCAGGTAAGAAGTTTTCAACAGTGCTCTGAAGGTGAAAGAAAAATAATTAATCAGGCGACTAATCATACCTACCCGACCGAGCTGCATATACTTGATTCTTTTGATTTCTACACTTTCAACTGTCTCCGTGAGCGGGAGATTCTTATCTGTGCTGTATTCCTTCGGGTACCCTACCAATGCATCGACAGAAAATCCATGAGAGGCCAGGTATTTTGCCGTATCAAACGGCAAAGTCGCGGAGGAGTTATACTCCGGATAAAAAAATTGACACAAAAACAATATGTCTTTTTTTGATCTTTCCACTGTTATCAATTTCCTCTCATGCGTATATCTTTTCCAGGCAGAATGCCAATCGAAGCCAATAATCAATCTCTGTAAACGTCAGCGCGTTTTTGTTTCCATACCGTCCGGTAAAACCAGTTCATGTAATAGCCAGCCGCAAACGAAAGTTCATTCACATATCGGGCCAGGAACACAGAGATTCTTAGATAAGCTTTCCAGTCCGAATCGCCAAACGGGGCAAAATTGTTTTTCACAAAGGCTGAAACTGAATTCAAATAATCCTGATCTCGCAGTTTTTTCGGAATCTTGTAAATCCACCACCATGTTCTTACTGCTCCGTTTGCAACCTGCTCCTGAAGTTTTTTTGTTATCACTTGGTCTTTTCTGACTTTGGGAAGCTCTGACAGATCTAAATACCTATGGTGATAAGCCGCCCAGAAGTCAATAAGGTTATTCATCGATTGTGTTGCTCCAATGCCGACGGCTCTCTGCCGGTAGTGGTAAAGACTTTTTGATGTACTTACAACTGTTCTGGCATTAAGAATTGCCTTATATGTAGTCGCTACATCCTCAAATACGTGACCCGTCGGAAATGAAACGGTATTCCAAATGTTCTTGTGATACAGTTTGTTCCAGGCATAATCCTTAAGGTTGTTTAGAACTAAAGCATCTATAGCCTCAGAACCAACAAAGATTCTATCCACCACATCTTTTGCATCTTCCGATGTTGTTGTGAATTCATACTTTAATCCGCAAACACCTATATCCGCTCCGGTTTCCTTAATCCTGCTCAGAAGGACCTCGTACATATCCGGCTCAATCCAGTCATCAGAATCTACGAAACCGATATATTCTCCGGATGCCTTCTGTAACCCGAGGTTTCTTGCCGCCGATAATCCTTTATTCTCCGTATGGAAAACCCGAACTCTGTCGTCTTTCCTCCCATACTCATAACAAATCTCACCACATTTATCTGGTGATCCGTCATCAATCAGCAGAATTTCAAGATCCTTGTAGGTCTGGTTCAAGATGCTGTCCAAACACTGGCGGAGGTACGGTTCTACTTTATAAACCGGAACAATTACGCTTATCATCAGCCACCAACCCCAGCCTCCTTCAAAAAAGGGAAAACTCCCCAAAACAACACGAAATGCTCTGAGACATATTCTCGTCCCGGAGCTTCTCGTCAAACCTACCTTTTACTACTGGCCTTCATATGAACCATCTCCAATCTATCGTCATCACCCGGCATTTCTGCCTGTGCTAATCCTTCGCAATCTGGCGGCTCTACCGAGACGCTCCGCACTCAGAACTGGGCCAGGAGCCGTCGCCTCAATGGCTTTTTCCGTCACCTTAATGTGTCTGTTCTATCCTGAAACTACCGACGGCAGTTTTGAACCCGCCTCTTCTATAAGGAGAGTACCGTGGGCACATAGCACAGACTGACGGACGATTATGTGTTTGCTACATTAACCTCCGCTCTTCTATAAGCAGAGTACCGAAGTTGCACATACCGCCAGCGTCTCGGAAGCGGCCTAATATTTGTTCAATCTGACCTATTTTACAACCGTTTCAGCCCCACTTTCTGTGCTATCTGCTGCATTTTCATAGTCCATGGCAGTCGTAGCTCCTACTGCGACGCCCTCGGTGCTTTCAGGCATGAAGAGAATCAGGATCTACGTTAAACGTAGCAGATTTTATAGCTCCATAGCATGGATTTATTGCTACGTTCAAACCTCAGATTTCTCTTTATCCTCATCCAGCCACTTTGTTCTCACACTGATTTCCCGTTTATCCGGACGAAGGTTGCCCTTTTCTCTATCCAGTCTGTAAGCTTCTGCTATCGTGGCGGAGACGATTCGGAGCGTATCGTAGCTTAACTGAGCCATCATGGAAGTCAAATGCTCTATCTCCCGGTCATCTTCCTCAGTGAATACTCGTGCGGTGCTTTCATCATCCATTTCAACTGCAGGTGAATCATCATCTATTTCACCTAATAGATAGCCCAGCTTCACATTGAAAAAATCCGACAAATTCTCCATTGTTTGGAAATCTGGTCTTCGTGGGCCACGCTCCCATAACGAGATCGTTTGCTTTGTAACACCGATCTCCTGGGCGAGTTGTGGCTGCGAGAGGCCACTCTTTCCTCGCAGTTCTTTTAGTCTTGTCGCAAATGTTGCCACGTACTCTCTCCTTTTCAACTCTAAGTGTTGACTTTTTCCTCTGTATGGTGTAATATTCTAAGTGTTCCTAATACTCTAAATACTACACTCAAGGAGGATCAATTATGAAAAGAGTCATCGAGGATCTCGTAATCAAGTCCCATCGCACAGACAGGAAGATCAAAGATCGGTGCTGCGCCGGAAGTTCCTATGAAGATGGCGAGTTTACCATCTTCGAGTTGGAGCAGACCAAGCGCTGGTTTGATCTGGATCATTTTCCCTTGGAGGCGGGCTGCAAGATTGTTAATTCTGACGGCGAACTCTTCATCGTTACGAAAGTCGACTACAAAGATAAACGCCCCAAATACGCAATCTGCCAGACTGTCAAGAAGTCAGCCTAATCGCCACTCCGTCCAAAACACTGGGGAGCTACACATCTCCAGTGTTTTCTTCTACATTCATGCCGCTTCCCCTTTCAATAATGCACATTAAGCGTTGCTGTTATCTTACCTTCAAGTGTGACTTTTTTATGAATAAACTGTGAAAATGTACTAGCTATTTTGCACAGTTTTTTCCTCGTTTTCTTCTTCACTGCTATATATTGTGTCTGTTTTGTCGTGATCCACTATATCTTGTGCCATTGCAGTGGTCTGACCAGCTGCAATCCCCTCAGTGCTTTCAGGCAAGAAGAGGATTTTTATCGTCGTCAATATAATTTTCAAATCTTCAATAACACTAGGGTGGGCAATATACATTAAATCCATTTGCAGTTTATCATACGGCATCGTGTTGTACTTTCCGTATACTTGGGCATATCCTGTCAGGCCTGCTTTTACTTGCAATCTCAACCCAAATTCGGGCAATGTTTCTTGGTACTGTTCGAAAATCTCCGGGCGCTCTGGGCGAGGGCCCACGACACTCATGCTACCGCTTAAGATATTTAACATCTGCGGTAGTTCATCAATACGACAAGCACGAATAATTTTACCTACTGCCGTAATTCGCTGATCACTCTGTTGCGCAAGGCACGCTATACCGTCTTGTTCAGCATTAACTTGCATACTACGAAATTTATATATATAAAAAATTCTTCCGGCTTTTGTCATGCGCGCCTGCTTGTATATCACCGGACCGTGGTCATATGCTTTCACAGCAATCGCTGTCAGTATCATAACAGGGCCCGCCACAACAAGCCCACAAAGGCTAAGCACAATATCCATCATTCGTTTAGTCGCCAAATAAAAAAACGATGGTGCCGAATGCTCACAAACAATAACGGGCAAGTTTGCCATTTGGATCGTTTTGGCACTGCTCATAATAAAATCGCCAATATTTGGCCTTACATAAGCTTTAATCTCGTGTTTGATGCAATATTTTAAAATGTCATTTCGCTGGCTAGAGGCCAAACCACAAAGCATTACTGCTTCCACACCGGCCTCTTGAATCATTTTATAAATATTCTCTTCTGCTCCAATTGCTGAAACTTCTGCAACTAAAACAAAACGCCAACTCAGCCTGCGAATAATATCCAGCCCGCTTTGATAAGCATCCATATTGTCATAGATTAGCAGAGTCCTTTTAGGCGGGTATACTTTATTTGCCAGAGTATTTGCAATTTTCGCCCACAAAGTACTAATTATCATGCTTACACCCACAGATAGAATTAGGGGGAATGGGTTTGGGAATTTGCGCATCAACAGTAAAATCACCAAATAAAGCAGCACGTCTGTCACTAATAATGAAATGCATTGTGAATAAACAAGTTCGCTAATTCTACTTATCGTTAATGCAAACCCTCCGTACAGCTGTGTAACAATCGTGTATAAAATAAGAAAGATTGCAATAACCAAATAGTCACCTTTTGCGTAAAAAGGCACCATATAAATTTTTTCACTATAAAATTTGTACCAAACTATGGCAAACACAAATGAATTAGCCAAAACTAGAATCAATTGAATCAGAAAGAGTACAAGCCCTTGTTTCTGCTTATGATGTAAATTCAAAACGACTTTCCCTCTTTCATTGTATTGCTATAAAACATATTTCGCTAATATACAGATTATCCAAATTCATCAATAAAAAAAATCCTTTAAAATCTGCGCATTTGCGGCGAAATCAACACCGATCATCTTTCTGCCGTCCACCCCCACACTATTCCAACAAGTCTCGTAGGTGGGGATTGTCATCTGTTCCATGTTGGCACCGGCACTAATGAACCCAGGTAATTCAAACAGCAAAGAAGTAATTTCTTCTTTGGTTAAGTTGGTCTCAATCATGGGCAAAACAGTATCGGCAAGCTTATTCAAGGTAAAGATATCCTCGCCCTTCACCTGGTTAATTGCCGCCTGTATCATATTGCGCTGCCTTTGGATGCGGCTCCAATCGCTGTCTATTTTTCTGATTCTGGAATAAGCGAGTGCGGTTTTTCCATCCAGACGATTCTCCCCTACAGTTACATTCTGGATTAAATCTTTATTCAATGATAATTCGCCTTTTGCTTCCATCAAATAATCTGCTTCCGCCTGCGTCAACGTGATATCGACCCCGCCTATGGTGTCAATTGCCTTTTGAAATACAGAAAAATTCACCCGCACATAGCGCTCTACGTCAACATTAAAGCACTCGCGCACAGTTTGCAGGGTCAGCGCCGCACCCCCATAACGAAAAGTATGGGTAATCAAATCATTATTGCGCCCCGGCACCGGTACCCCAATCCCACGCTCAATACTTACAAGTTTGATCGTGTGTGTTTTGGTATTGAGACTGAGGATCATAATGCTGTCGGCCCGAGCATTGTCGTTGAACTGCGGTGTACGTTCATCCGTACCAAGCAGCAGGATGTTTATCACATCCTTATCGTAAAACGGGTCACCTTCCGGCAACTGGCTTTTTTGTTCGGCATCCACCGGGGCCTGACCCATATCCGGCAGACTATCATCGCTGTCTTCCCCCGAAATATCAGCATTAACATCCATACTGCGGCTGCCGCTGTTATACTGTATTAACCCAAGTTTTGCATCATAAAAATGCCATACCAAAAGAAATAGTAATAAAAGCGCACCAATAATGGATACGGTGACATAGACCCAGCGTGGCCGTTTTTTTTGCTTGTTCTTCAACTTTGCGCCTCTTTTTCTTTTTAAAAAACATGACCGAACAGTTGCTTCATCGCCGTCGCTTCCGGCTGTTCTGGTGCTTCACCCGCAAATAGTGCATCTGCACAAGTGCACATTTCTTGCGCAATCTGCGTACCGCAGTTTTTTTCAATTAATGTAATCGCCTGCCCCATCAGCGGCGGGCGCTTTACAAGAGAATGCGTATCGGTTGCGATTACATGGATCAGTCTGTGGCGAATCATTTTTAAAATTCGCTCTTTGCGTTTTTTATGCTGCACCAGACTGGTGGCATTAACCTGTGTATATGCCCCCGCCGAAATCCAGTCTAAAAGCAGGTTGGGGTTTTCCATGACATAGGGGTACCGTTCCACATGCGCTATCAATGGCACGACACCCAGCCCCCCCAGCCGATACAAAACATCGCAGGTCCAGAGCGGATAATAGCTTGTAGGCAGTTCAACCAGCATTAAAGAGGTATTTTCCATACAAAGCGGCTTCAAATCGAGCTCCAGCAAACCTGGAGAAAAAAGCACTTCGGCGCCTACCTGAACCGTTATGTTTTCCAATTCAGCCGCACAATAGTGAAATAGCACCTGCTTTGCAGCATCCCGTTTTTGGCAAAACTCTTCGATTGTCTGCCGTTCAAAGTAAAAATGCGGGGTGCAGGCAACCTGCGTAACCCCACTGCTGAGCTGAGCTTGTAATAAGGAAGCCGAGACGTTCTGATCCTTTGCTCCATCGTCGATTCCAGGTAAAATATGGCTGTGAAGATCCGTCATATGTATATCCTCAATTGGTGTCGTTGCTTGAGTAATCGTAATTGTAGCTGTAATAATAGCCACTCTCTTTGTCCGCGCTTTTGGCATCGTAATTATTCATAACCGCACCAAGAAGCACGGCGTTTACCTGGTCAAGGTTCTTCTTTGCAAGCTCTACCTGCTCAAAAGTAGCAAAATTCTGCCGTACCACCAAAATCACGCCGTCTGCGTATTGGCTCAGCACCGCAGCATCTGTAACAACTGACACGGGGGGCGTGTCAAAAATGATAAAATCATAATGATGTGCCATCTCTTCAATCACGTTTTTCATACGTGCACTGCCCAGAAGTTCCGCCGGGTTGGGCGGAATTGCATCTGCAATCATGACATGCAGTTTAAGATCTGCTATATTAATGATGGACTCATCGAGAGAGTTGCCAGAAAGCACGCTGGTAAGCCCGCTGCAACCAGTACGGCTGATTTTAAGATATTTATGCAAAATGGGCTTGCGCAGATCACAATCCATTATAAGTACCTTACTGCCTGCCTGTGCCAATGAAATTGCAAGATTGATGGCGACGCTACTTTTGCCTTCACCGGGGATTGCGCTGGTAATAATGAGTCTTTTACACTCTTTGCCCAGCGCAATAAATTTTAAGTTCGTCCTCAAGCTTTTAAACGCTTCCTGATACTGAAATGGTGCCGATTTTGTCATTAGCAGGAACTTTCGGGGCTGGTGTGCGTTCTTTTTTTCTATTTTAAACATTGTTTTCCCCTCTTATTCCTTAATTGCAACTTCTGGAATGACGCCAAGTACAGTCAACCCCAAATGCTTCGTAATATCTTTGTCGCTGACAAATTTGTTGTTCGGTCGATTGTAAAATGAAGTTGGACAGATGA
>JAQUWF010000098.1 GCA_028692975.1 Lachnospiraceae bacterium | reverse complement strand
TGCGCCTGCAAAAACTTGCCGCATTGGAATCATGGGTCACCATAAGGATCGTCGCCTGCTGCTCCTGATTCAGCCCGGTGAGTCTTTCCATGAGTGCCTTTGCATTTTTCGAGTCCAGTGCCCCGGTTGGTTCGTCCGCCAGGATAATGCCCGGATTGAGAATTAATGCTCTTGCTGCCGCGATCCGCTGCTTTTCTCCGCCGGACATCTGAGCCGGGAATTTGTCCAATACTTCCGTAACCTCCAGATAGGATGCAAGCTGCTCCAGCCGCATACCGCTCTCCGCCTGAGACACCTTATGCAGTGCCAGGGGCAGCATGATATTCTCACGCCCGGTCAAATTATCCAGCAATTCAAAATTCTGAAACAGATAGCCGATCTTCTGTCCACGATACTGTGCCAGCTGCTCCCCCTGCAAGGATTGGATTTCTTTTCCCCGCATGGCTATCCTGCCGCTGGTAGGCCGGACAACCGTCGCAATACAATTCAAAAGCGTCGACTTCCCAGACCCGCTGCTCCCCATGATCCCCACAAATTCCCCCGGCATGACCTGAAAACTGATTCCATCCAGTGCCTTCGTCTGATTCTCCGCCCTGCCATAATATTTCCGCAATGACTCTATCTCCAGAATATTTTCCATAGTATCTTCCTCCTGATTTTGCTATATTCTATCACTTAGATTTGCCTATATCTTATCACTTTTGGGAGTTGAAAAACACTTACATTGGTTGTAAGGTTTTGTAGGAAGGGTTTGTGGAAAGAATTTGTTGAAAAGTTTTGCAGAAAGGGTTTATAGAAGGTTTTTATAGAAACCTTTTGCATGTGGGATTTTTTTCTTTGCCGGAGGGGCATAGACAATTTTTCCTTCTTCCCCTGCCCCGCTGCCTCTGTTTCAATCCATTTTAGCACACCTTTTTTCTTCCAAAAGGGCATAGACAATTTTTTCTTCTTCCCCTGCCCCGCTAATTTAGAATAGCGGGGCAGGACATATAAGTTTCCTTGTCTATGCCCCATTGTCTGTGTATTTCACCAGAAAATCATGAATATGGGGCATACAGACTTATTTTTCTTCTGTATGCCCCGCGCATTATTTATATTGATTTTTTATTGCGGTAATCATAAATTTTGCTTTATATCCTCCCGTTTCGTTTTATGAAAGGGTGGAAAAAGCCCTGTTCAAAAAGGGTATTATACTCTCTACCGGCGAGATCAACAAGGATAAAATCAATCTGGACATTTGATTATTGACAAAGAACATATGAAGTGATATATTTATAACATCTTAAAGTTATAAATATATCACATGGAGGACACTATGAAAAAATTAAGTTTGAGATTGTTAATGTTTGTACAAGCTGTCATTGCTTTTTGCATACCGCTTTATTACCATTTGATGATGACCTACGGCCTCAACTCGAATGTTCCACTTTTTATCGCTATCGTTATTTTACTGATAGTCGGCAAGCTAAAACACAATTCCGAAATTATGGACGAATATGCAAAACAGACCTTGCAGATTGCCGACTCTATTTGCTTTAAGATTTCAATTGTAATTATGGGCATTATCGTTCTCCCATTCTTATTTATGGGCACTATTTCTTCTTTGCTTATTGGTTATCTTTTGACATTGGGTATTTTTGTTCTGGTTCTAATTCGGGCTTGCATCTTTTACTGGATTGATAAAAATGGGATGGACTAACTATGTTAAAGACAAAAATTAAAGAATATAGAGAAAAACAAAATATGAAGCAAAACGAATTGGCTGATCTCATTGGTGTGCGACGAGAAACCATTGTACATTTAGAGAATGGTCGCTATAATCCATCTTTGAAAATAGCAATGGATATTGCAAAAGTGTTTCATACGACAGTTGAAGAACTCTTTGAGTTTATTGATTGATAAGGAGATACAGGATAATGTTACAGGAAACAAGCCAATTTATACATGAGCACATTCTAAAACTATTTTTCGTCATTTTTGGAGCAAGCGGTCTCCTCACGGTAGCCTTTGTGTTTATTTATGTACACAACCCTTTGGATGCCATTGAGGAAATTCAGTCTTTTAAGTCTGCGACTGCAAACCTTGTTACGGCTGACAGCCAAATATCTTTTTGGAATTTGCTTTTTCACAATCTAGGCGCTGGCACACTATATTTATTGCTTGGTCTTATCCCACCACTATCAATCATAGTAATCATTTTATTGGCAAAAAGTTTGGGTGCAGCACTTATATATTCGCAATCAATGAATGCAATACCTGTATGGAAAATCTTCTGCTTGGTGTCCTTCCTCACGGAATTTTTGAGCTATCGGCTGTTTTTCTATGTATTTCCTTGGGGCTATATATTGGAACCTACTGGCTTCGGAAGAAAAAAGTCTACAGCTGGAAACAGATCACAAAGAATACATTGGGCGCATATCTTTGCTTTGTTCTTCCGCTTATGCTTATCGCCGCTTCCGTTGAAACTTTTATTACTCCGGCGTTGAGTTTTTTACTGTAACAGGAGGTAACAATCATGGATAAAGAAAAGTGGCTACTATGTCCTGTCTGCCACAATAAAACGAGAATAAATGAAAAGGCAGCTACTCACACAGCTGCCACCTATTCCTCAATAATTGCCTCTCTGCTGTCAACCAACGAGTTAACCAATGAAAGTACAATTTTGTGTTTCCGTTCATCATAAACGTGGAACAGCCGGACGAGTTCATCAAGTTCGGGATCGTCCGCAACTTTTTCCGGGTAGAATATGGCATCTGCCGACAGCCCTAAACTATGCAACAAATAGTTAAGCATAGGAACCTTTACCGCTCCTTAAAGCCCTTTATATCCGTCCGTGGAATGTTGGCACCATTCAGGCACCATTTCACCAATTTATTCGAGAAAATTCGCTTGAAACGCTGGGCAGATTATAAAGAGAAAAATGGAGTAAAGCTAGTGTTTAAGGCTCTTTCAAGCGTTTCAAGTGTCCGTATAATCTACGTCAACGAGTTTTAGGAATGACACGAAAAAATACTATTTTTTATAAAAGAATTTACTTTCCGACAAAAACAGACCCACCAAAGTAAGCGCTGTCCCCGCTGCGGCCATGGGCGTGATCTTTTCATGGAGAATTAATACGGAAGTCGCCACGGTGATGACCGGCACCATGTAGATATATACGCTGGTCCTGACTGCACCCAGCACACGGACGGCAAAATTCCAGGTCACAAAGCACAAGGCCGATGCCCCCAGTCCCAGAAAAATCATATTCAGCAGATTGACTGGCCTTAAAAGCATGGAAAGATCCGGGCTGAAATCAAACAGAAACAGGGCCGGTATCATAAATAAAATCCCATAAAAGAATACCCGCCTCGTAGTCAATATAGTGTGATATCCATAGCCGCTTATTTTTCTTGTGAGAATCGAATAGCAGGCCCAGACAAATGCTGCCAGCAAAGCCAGCAGATCGCCCATAGGATTCAACTCCAGTTTCGAACCATTAAAGCTTATCAAAAAAATACCAGCCATTGCAACAACAAAACCCACAAAAAAGTTAATATGTAACCGCTCTTCTTCTCTCAAAAATAAGCGGCTCAAAATCCCAGTGAAAAATGGTGCCACCGAAATAATAACACCCACGTTGGATGCCATGGTACAGGTAAGGGCAATATTTTCCAGAAGATAATACAGGCAAATGCCGCATAAGCCAGCCACCAGAAAGGTCATCTCCTGCCTTCGTGTCGTCCCCTTCAAAGGGTGGGGATAGATAAGCAGCAATGCCAGCAGCCCCAGCAGAAAGCGAAAAAACAATATCTCCACAGGCTGAAAGTCGACCAGCAGAACTTTTGTTGAAATAAAAGTCGTTCCCCAAATGAGAATGGTAAGCAGGGCTGCTGCATGTCCGCTACTACGCTTCATTTCCATCTGTTTTATCCCCCGCTTCTGCTCTGTCTGCAAATATTTCACCATACATTCCAGGGGACAATCCAATAAACCGGCCAAAATAATTGGTAAAGTGGCTCTGGTCGGAAAACCCGGTCCGCAAGGCCGCCTCAATAGGCAAAGTGCCCTGCTCCAGCAGTTTTTTTGCCTCTCCGATACGTACATTCTCAAGATAATTATATGGTGTTACCCCTTTTGACTTTGTGAATGCACGCAGCAGCGTTGACTTGCTAAGTCCCACATGGTAGCATATCTGCTCCAGGTAAATATGTTCTGTGAAATGCTGTTCCATGAATCTGCATGCCTGCTCGATCTCCTCCCTGCATGGAGGAATGCAGTTTTCAAAGGGCTGTCCATACCGCTGAATAAGCAGAGAAATAAGAAGCAGCAAATGCTCCTCTTTATCGAATTCTGCCGATCCATTCATAACCAGTTCATGCAGCGGATGCAGATAGCAGTTGATTTCACCATCCGAAATCACCGTCTGGGAAAAGCCGGGAAGTTGTCTTTTCCCTGTCACGTCCTCCACAAGATCCAGCATGACTTCCCTGGAAATATTAAATCCACGATAATCCAGCGTCCCCTCATCACTCTGTACACAACCATGATTATCCCCCGGATTGAACAGGACCACATCGCCTTTTTTTATTTCAAACTCCCTGTTTTTGCAGGAAAGACATCGTTCCCCTCGTTCCACAAATCCAATCACATAATACTCATGAAAATGGTTTGGAAAAAGCTGCACAATCCCCTCGAAATGATACGCCTCAATCCGCAGCCCCTCATCATAAACCACCGTTCTTATTTCTTTTTTCATGTACGTTCCTCCCTGGCTAAAGATAGTTTACCACGCGCCTTCCCCTTTGGCTTGTAAAATATCTTCATTTTCCATACTTTCAGAAAAAAGATCTTTACTTGTTTTATTTCTGCAATGGAAATATAATATCTACAGTGGATTCAAAATGACAATCAGAAGAAAACAAGGAGTTTATGATGATGCGGATAGCAATATGTGATGATGAGACTGGAACTTGCAGCGAGATAGAAAACCTGATACTGGCATTTGCGAAAAGCCATGCATTGCAGGTGGCAACCGAAGTTTTTTATTCCGGCGAAAGCCTCTATGTTGCGATTCTTGAACAGAATTGTTTCGATCTTGTTTTCCTTGACATACAACTCCTGCGGCTGGATGGTGTGCAGATTGGAAAACAGATCCGCGAACAGCTTGGAAATGAAAAACTCAGCATTGTATACATTTCCTCAAAAGAAAGTTATGCCATGAGCCTGTTTCAGGTTCGACCACTGGATTTCCTGATTAAACCCATCACCGCACAGAGCATCGCAGATATTTTGGAGAAATTTCTACGGCTGACCCAGTTGAACCAGCAGATTTTTTCCTTCTCCATGGGCAAGACGATCAACCGTCTGTATCTTGATGAGATACTTTATTTTGCCTGCAATGGCAAGAAAATCGAAATTTACACAGCCAGTGGTATTCAGGAATTTTATGGTGGAATGCAATCTGTTTGGGAACAGGTTGAGGGAAAAGGCTTCTGGATGATACACAAATCTTTTATTGTGAATTCCGCCTTCGTTGCCGTATACCGCTATGATGCCGTTCAGATGACCGATAAAACGATTTTGCCCATCAGCCAGAGGTTTCGCAAATCCATGAAGGAACATTTAACCGAAGCTTACCGAAAGGGGTGATTGTTTTGATCGTATCTTTTATTGCTATTTTCATTCTGGATGCAGTACATATTTTTTTGCTCCTGCGATTCTACCGCAACCTCATCGGCCCCTGCCGTATTCATAGAAAAATCATAGTTCTGATTGCTATAATATACTGGATATTGACCTGCTATATGCGCCTCATCCCAGTTTCAAAAATGTTCTCCGGCATAAATTCATCTTTATTTCTTATGGAACTTGTATATCTTTTTGCAGTTTCTTTTTGTTACGGCGGGAAATTCACGCGACGGCTTATATTCTCACTTTTTCTGCCCCTTTTATACTGGGACAGCCAGTTCGTAATTTCCATGCTTTTGTTCCAGACCTCCTTTGTGAAAAATGCCTGTTGCCTGATCGTCACCGCTCTGTCTCTCATTCTTTTCCTCACACTTGAACTGGTACTGGAACATGTGCGTAAATCAAAGCAGGAACTGGAGCGTGAACTTCTAAAACAGGAAATCGCCATGTACGAAAATCAATTTGACATCATTCGGCAGTCTCAAAAAAATATTCGTTCTCTCCGCCATGACCTGAAGCATCACATGAAAATGCTTTCTGATATGATTGCAGATCAGGACAACGAAGCTGCCCTGAAATATCTCGCCTCCATGGGTGCATTTATGGAAAATGCCGAAGAATACGTTTCCTCCGGCAATGAACGGATTGACAGCATCCTAAACCACATGATTTCCAAAGCTATGACTGCCCGGATCAACACGGACTGGAAGATTCAGATTCCAGAATATTTAAACATTTCCACCTTTGATATCAATGTTATTTTGAGCAATCTTTTCGATAATGCATTTCACGCTTTGCAGAATGCTGCTGATCCGGCATTATATATTCTCATGAAATATGACCGTGGTGTCCTGTGTATCAGTCTGGAAAACAATGGTGCGCAGAACCTCAATTTTCCCTCAAAAGAAAAAAACCTGCTTACGGAATTATCCGCGGAACATGGTTATGGTCTAAAAAATGTGAAACGTATTTCCGAGAAATATCATGGCGATCTGTCCATAAACTGCCAGGACGGTGTATGCAACGCCAGTGTGCTTTTGTTTTTGGCGGATACAACACCTGCTTAAGAAATGTATTTCCTTTCACAATCTCCACACGAATATGGAAGTCCACGTTCATCCAGACGTTGGACTTCTTATTTTTTCCCTCCAGACGAGCAGTTTTTCCAATGTCTGATTATAGCGACCGCAGCCTGTTATGCTATTGCCAGATTATAAAGATTCAGTTGGAGGTAATGCTTATGGGGCTGCAAAAGGAACGCTTTTTTTTAATCGATGGTATCCGGGGACTTGCTATTGTCAATATGGTGATTTTTCATTTTCTGTATGATGTGTTTATTGTTTACGGACGCAATCCAAAATGGTATGGCTACCAGTCTATTCATATCTGGCAACAATCTATCTGCTGGACATTTATATGTGTATCCGGCTTCGTCTGGGAATGGGGTGCAAAGAAAAATTTGCGCCGAGGACTCTTTCTTAATTGCTGCGGTGCGCTTATTTCCCTGATCACCTGGATTATACTCCCCTCCGAAACTGTCTGGTTTGGTATTCTGAATTTTATTGGATGCGCTGTTTTGATACTGATTCCCTTCCATAAATATTTGGAAAAATTGCATCCAGCCTTAGGATTATGTATTAGTTTTTTCTTATTTGTACTCTTCAAAAATGTGCAGCATGGCTTTTTAGGATTTGGCAGAATGGAACTGATTCAACTGCCAAAATGGCTCTATTCCGTAAAAATTTTAACTCCCTTAGGCTTCCCCTTCCCCGGCTTCCTTTCAAGCGACTATTTTCCTCTCCTGCCGTGGATGTTTTTATATTTATCCGGCTACTTCCTCTGCCAATTTTTCACAGGATGTGAGCACTGGAAAAAAATAGCACATTTTAAAATCCCCCTCCTGTCCACCATCGGTCAAAAAAGTATCTGGATTTACCTGCTCCACCAGCCGCTCAGTATGCTTGTTTGTATTCTGCTTTTTCATTAAAGGGAAATATATTTAAATTTCCTTTGATTAGCGCTGCACCGTCATGTGATACCTGCATATGTATATACTTTTCATCCACTAAATGGCATAGGCGTTTTTTCTTCCGCCTGTGCCCCACAGTTTCTGTTTTGCTCCTCTTTTTATGCTTTTTATTTGCCCAAAGGGCATATACAATTTTTTCTTCTTCCCCTGCCCCGCAGCTTCGGTTTTGTCCCCCTTTTTTATGCTTTCAAGTTACCGAAAGGGCATAGGCAATTTTTTCTCTTTCCCCTGCCCCGCTAATTTAGAATAACGGGGCAGAAATACATAAATTTCCCTGTCTATGCCCTATTGCCTACATATTCCGCATCATACTGGCGAATATGGGGCATTTTAACTTGCTTTTCTTGCCTATGCCCCTCACCGCTTATATGTTCTATCCTATGATTAGTATAGGGTGAGCTAACTTGCTTTTCTTTTGCATGTCTTGCACTGCTTGAATGATCTATTTTATTGATAAATATAGGGCAGACTAACTTGCTTTTCTATTCTTTATAAGAGAAAGGATCTCCGATCACTTGAGGATTTGTGATGTTTGATTTTATAAGAAATACTGCTTGATAACATTATTGACAAAATCTGCACTTAATGGTTTCTCTTTTGTCTCGTAAGTCGTTACTAAATTAATAGATGGTATGATATTATGGTCAGCATAAAGTTGAAGTTTTGAATATGCACTTTTGTAATAATTAGGCTGATCCATCATGCCAAAATGCTCCCAATAAAATATTTTTCTTGTGTCAGGATGCAGGATTGTGAAATCAGGATATACCGTGGAACCGCCCAGAGGAAGCGCGCACTCATAGCGAAATGGAATCTTGTTGACATACAGTGCCATATCAATAATTGCTTCTGATTTGGAACGAACAATATTTCCAGAAAAAGATTTTTGATTCAGATGTTCCGGGTATTGCAAATTTCGTTCAAAGGGGGCTGTTGTCCATTCTGATAATTCCTGTTCCGGTAGTTGAAAATATGGGCGAAGAAGATTTTGATAAGGTGAATCATTTAATATTTGATCCGCCCAGCCAGCATTTTGAGAATGATGACGTAGATAAAAATGAATTGCTTTTTGTTCTTGAAGAAGTTCTTCTAACTGCAAAGACAGGTATTTCTTTATTGCAAGTTGTTCCGCATAATCTTTTTTTGCTTTCGTAATATAAGTTGGTTTTTTACCATCGCTTGTGTACCACTTGAAACGCGCCTGGTTTCGTGTAATGATAAGTTTTCCCGGTGGAAGATTGGAAAGCTGCATTTGCAGATGCTGAATCTGTTCGTCGAGCCGCTCTAATTCGGCTTTCATTTTTTCGTAAATCGTAGAAAATCCCTCCTTTGTATTGAATAGTTAGGTTGTTATAATTGTTCGGGTCATGACATATGCAAATAGAAAATTGTATTGTCCTTTGACGCGAGGTATACACACTTTTTTCTTTCTTCCCTGCCCCGCGGCTTTCATTTAAATCCATTTTTCATGCCTTTTTTCTTCTAAAAGGGCATAGGGATATTTTTTGACTTCCCCTGCCCCGCTAATTTAGAATAACGGGGCAGCGTATATATATTTTCCTGTCTATGCCCCATGGTCTACATTTTGAACTTTATATTGACAAATACAGGGCAGGATAACTTACTTTTTTTCTATATGCCCTACACTACATAGATCCACATCCTATTGACAATAAGTGTCCAGATAATTTGGTCTTCTTCCCCTGCCCACATCACGTTCTATTGACAATATGAGATATGTTAACTCGCTTTTCTTTTATATACCCCGTGCTACATGAATACGCTTTCTTATGGATCATATTTCATTTGTAATAGTCTGCTGGTTCTCGCAAAAGTATCCCCCATATAGGCAAGTGCATACTAAGCACGCTCATATGGGGGATGCGATTTTATTCCAGATGGATAACCCCGCAGCCAATCTTTTCGCCGGCGTTTCCGGCGGGCTGGGTGGTGAAATCATCTGGTTTGGCGTGGATGATGACGGAACGGCCGATGATCTCTGCTATGGTAAGGCGCTCGTCATAGAAGGCGCTCCAGGCGTAGCCGTGGTTACTCAGCAGGGGCGGCATATCACCGCTGTGATATGGATGCGGTGCTGGATTTCTGGAATAATGGCCACCTGTCTGATCGAAGGGCAAGGTACAGTCACCTTTTTCGTGAATGTGCAGGGCGTAATATCCGGAGGTTTCATTTTCCTGAATCTCTGGCAGCCCGTAAACCTCTGCCTCCACCAGAATTCCCTCATACGGTGTATCATAAAATTTCACCACGCCGCTCAACTGCCTATTGTCCGCATTTCCCCGGATCCACGCAATAGCCTGTGGATATCCGGCTTTTAAGATTTCGCAAAAAGTTGTTCCCGCTATATTTTCACGCATAAAAACGCCTTTTTGTTTATTCTATGTTCCGGGAATTTCCATGTTCCTTTATTCTATCCCAATTTGACTTTATTTACGATCACATCATTGTGGGATAATTTGTCCCATCGGTACTTTTCATTGGTAAAACGCACCCTGCTTCCGGTTGGTTTCGCCACCAAATCTGCCGTGGCAGCAGCTTCACTTATAGTTATTGTATCGTCCGCGCTGTCTATACTCTTTAATTTGTATCTGGCCACCTTCTCTTCCTGTATACGATAGGCTGGTCCCTGTGGAATGTTGGAAAACGTACACGCAAGTTCCGTATATCCATCCTTTGTATTCTGTTCTACATACTCCCTGGTAAATTCCGCACTCTTAATATAACAATGTTTCTGTCCGAACAGATCCACTCCCTCTACCCGGAAAAAGAAGGTCGGATTACCGTGCGCCCATGTGATATTTGGAACCACTGTTCCCTCTACCGTATCCGTTACCGGTATCTTCTTTATCACGGTCACATCACAATATTTCAAATCCTTCATTTTATAGGTAACCACCTCTGTCCCCGCCGTGACCGTTATGGTCATGGGATCCGCTTTTCCGTATCCTGGGGGCGGTGTTAGTTCGGTCAGTGTATACGTCCCCGGCAAAACATGCTCGATTATGTACGGCTCTGTCTTACTGTCAAACTCTGCAACCACTTTCCCGGCCGCATCACTGAGCTGCATGCGCGCACCTGCAATACACATACCTTCATTGGCAGCATCCACCTTCTCTATGGCAATCGTTCGGTCTGTCACTCCAGGAATCACCGATATGATCGTGGCCATTTTTGTGGTTATCATTTCAGTTGACGTATTCATTTCCAGCAGTGTACAATCCTGGGAATTTTCATTATATGCATTATATCTCCAGGAACCAAACCGCATAGGTATCTCAGCGGAGGTGACCGTCTTTATGGTTTTCCCTGTTTTCTGCAGATTCTTATAGGTTGCCTCCGACATCCACAGCCGGAAACGGCTCATGGTCTTGGTATCTTCCTTAATAACAGAGATACCGTCCACATCGGAACTACTGGTTAGTGATCTGACATATTCCCGCATAGAAGCCGAATATCCGTCCGACAGTTGTGGAGTGATCCATTCCGTGGTGTAGCCTGCCTGATTATTGTAAGCCGAGGTGGCACTCCAGGAAGCGGTCGTCCGATCCAGCCCGAATTTGATATTAGTGTAATACTTGCCTTCAAATCCGCCGTAGTTCCCCTCGCTATTGGCATCGTTTACCATTTTCCGCACCACAGTCATAGCATTGGCAAAATATGCATCCGTCGCAGCATTGGCCGCCACTTCCTCCATGCTTACCTCACCATTTAAAATATGGATGGCCCACTGGGTCGCCCAGTAATCTTTTTTCCAGTCTCCCGTAGAATATCCAGGCCACACGCTGGTCTGTCCCCAGTAACGGCAACCATAAAACATACAGTAGGTAATCTTCTTATCCAGGGCATCCTTCCAGTCCCACTCCAGTATGCCGTTGGGAAAAAACTTCTTATACTCCAGACAATAAATCATCCTCCATCGACCTTCCATATCCTGGTTGTTTCCATCGGATACCACATATTTCAACACAGAATTAAAATGTCCATCCCATCCACTGTTCTCTGATCCAACCACACCGTCCCCGGTGACTCTTAGATTATCCGTATCCACTGTCCTTGCCGTGGGATTGGAAGTCTTTGATACGTCTGAGATGGTATTCAGCATAAACGTATATGCCTCATCTTCCACCGGTTCTGCATGTACCACCGAAGCCATTCCCAGCAGCACCGTCATCATAGCCACAAACCCTATACATATCTTCTTCACTTTCTGACTCCTTTCCTGGTCATCAACACCAGACCGCCAAAGCTGACCAGCAAAATAATGATCCAAACCATAGGCATGGCGCGGTCGCCTGTTTTTACCGGAGTCACTGTCCTTGCAGGCTCACCACCCCAGGGATCCTTTTTCTCATAATCCGGCGTAGCGTCCTCCAAGCCGATGGCCTCCACCACAATAGGTATATCCATCCGCTGCAGCGAATGTGCCTCTGTCCATTCGGCCGGAAAAGACACCGTCTTGAACATATCCACCGACTCTTTATTTTCCAGCACCTTCTTGTAGTAGTAATATCCGTCTTTCCATATCCAGTCCTCCGACATCCCACCGATATTTTTATCGGACAGTCCCTCTTCTTCGGAATCATTGGTATATTCCCACTTCACCCGGATATGACAGGGATCTGCCACATTGGTGATACGCGGTATCTTTGATACAACATCCCCCGGCAGGACCTGCCTGTCAGCATTATAAGGAATTTCTTTCCCATCCTTGTTCAATTCATATTCATGCAGTTCGATATC
>JAQUWF010000097.1 GCA_028692975.1 Lachnospiraceae bacterium | reverse complement strand
CTTTATTTTATTATTTGCTTGCTGCCATCATAGCATCTACGAATCCCTGTGCATCCAGAGTACCTGCCATCAGTTTGATGAAGTTCTCTTTGATAACCGGAGTCATATCTTCATCACTCTCGATACCAACTGCCCATGAGTAACGTGTTGTGCATGCATCCATAACAGGTTTGGTACACTGAACCAGTGCCGGCCATTCTGTGTTGGTTGTGTCAGCTGGAATACCGTTAGAACCATCTGCTAACTGCTGGTCGAATTCGCCCTTTGTGATCTTGCAGATCAGGTCGAATGCCTGCTGTCCCATCTTGGAATCTTTGTTAACTGCATATACCTGAGCACCGTAGTTAGCTGCTTCTGTTCCTGTAGCTGTATCGGTAGCACCTGTGGTAACTGCCGGGTAGCTGAAGCATCCCCAGTTGAAGTCTTCGCCTGCCATATCAGCAACTTCGTTCGGTAACCAGGAACCATTTAAGTACATAGCTGCTTCGCCAAGAGCTAATTCTGAGTTCTGACCTGCTGGCCATACGTTAGAACCGATATTCTCTGAGAAGTAACCTTTTGCTGCTAAATCTGCATAATCATTTGCCATCTGAACAACGATAGGATCATCCCATGTGCCTTCAGCAACGATTGATTTCACTTTTTCTTCTCCGGCAAGTCTGCCTAAGTGGTAACCGATCATACAATCTGCATAAGCATCATCACAAGTGATAGGTGTGATACCTGCATCTTTTAATTTCTGGCATGCTGCAAGGAATTCATCCCATGTCTTAGGTTCAGCAGTGATACCAGCCTGCTCAAACAGGTCTTTGTTGTAGAAGAATGCAAATACGTTTGGCTGATAAGGAATTGATTTTAATGTGCCGCCGCCAACTTCTCTACAAGCTGACATCAGACCAGCGTTTGCTGTTTTGTCATAATCAGCTGCTTTTGCCATTTCTTCCAGATCCATCAGGTATGATCCCCAGAATCCGTTTACACGGTCGATATCTTCATCAAATAAGTCAATGTGTGTACCTGCATCTAATGCTGCCTGCAGACCTTCACGCTGTCCGGTACGTCCCTTGAACTGTACGTCAACCTTAACGCCTGACTCTTCTACATAAGCATCAACAGCTGCCTGGATCGCGATAGCCTGTGGCTCTGTAGCCTCCCACATAGACCAGTAAACCAATGTGTCGTCAGAAGCGGTATCTGCTGCTTCTGCTGTGTCAGTTTTCTCTTCCTTTGCAGGTTCCTCTGTTTTCTCTTCTGTGGTTTCTTCTTTTTTGTCTGTAGTATCGCTTGAGGATGAGTTTCCACATCCAACAAATAAAGATGCCACCATTGTTGTTGCCAGTAAAACACTAATCACTTTCTTCTTCATAGTCTTCCTCCTTCATACGTGTGTTGCTTTCGTCGATATGTCCATTGTAGAATACTTTACACAAAAAATCTTTATCTAATATTACAGATAATTTGCACAATCAGATTATTTTTCTTTGCATTATTTTCGTTTTGCGTTATACTACATATAAAGCATGTTTTTTATCCATTCTATTCTTTTTTACCATGGAGGTACTTATTATGGCTTTCAAAACCACTCGTCTCGAGCAGGATATTATCATCAATCGTGTTATAACCATACATTATTTTGAGTATTACAGCAATTTTTCTTTTCCGGGAGAATCACATGATTTCTGGGAATTTTTGTGTGTAGACAAAGGGGAAGTCATCGTCCGTGCAGGAGAGCAAACCCATACGCTCAAAAGGGGCGATATTATCTTTCACAAGCCCAACGAATTCCACGATGTTCTGGCAAATGGACAGATTGCGCCCAATCTTGTGGTCATCACTTTCAAGTGCAATACCCCGGCCATGAGTTTCTTCGAAAACAAGATTCTCTCCATCAATGAGGAAGACCGGCTTCTTCTGGCCAATATCATTGCTGAGTCCCGCAAGACCTTTTCTTCACGCCTGGATGACCCTTATATGGAACGGCTGGAGAAGATTCCCAATCATGTTTTTGGCTCCGAACAGTACATCAAGCTCTATCTGGAGTTGTTCCTTCTGAACCTGATCCGCCGTTACACCAACAATGCCGATGTCACCGAAGTTTCCAACGCAGTGAAGACTACCGGAGACGCGGACAGCTTCAGCCGTATCGTCCTCTATATGCAGAATCACCTGGATTCTCACATTACCATAGAAAAAATCTGCAAGGACAATCTGATTGGCAGATCGCACTTGCAGAAAATTTTCCGTGAGCAATGTAATATGGGTATTATTGAATATTTTTCTAAAATGAAGATTGATAACGCCAAGCATCTGATCCGCGGTCAGCGTATGAATTTCACGCAGATCGCCGATCAGCTTGGGTACACCTCCATTCACTATTTTTCCAGACAGTTCAAGCAGATCACGGGGATGACTCCCTCCGAATATGCTTCTTCCATCATGGCCATCAGTGAAAGGCGGGATCGTTAACGCCCTATGCTTAGATTTCTTTCCAATAGATAGCGGACGGTTCCAGAGTCATCTCCACGCAATTCCCCTGGCCATCGTAGACCTTCGTCTGCTGCGTCTCGCAGGAATTGTTGACCACCGCATATTTTCCAGTCTCCGGATATGCATGTACCTCACAGTCGATATTGTCTGCATACCATTTATTTAATTCGGATTCTTTGTTTGCCGCGTAGAACATGCTGCGCATGAGCAGTCTGGTGTTTTCCTGGCTGTATGGCAGACCTGCAAGATATACGCCGCGGCCCTTTCCATAATCATGGGCCGCAATATGCACCTCATGATTCGAGTATTCGACCACCTGAGTATCATCATCCAGAGCATAAATATTCTTCATGCCTTCTCCGAAATCAAACGCTGCGTCTCTTCCTTCTATAATAAAATGCTTTTCACAGGCTGTGGTAAAATATTTGTCTGTGGACAGGGTAAATCCAAGTTCCTTATCCACACCAAGCACGTCAGAGAGCTGGAAGAAATGACCGCCCTTGTGCACCGCACTTGGCTCGCCAACACCCACGAATCCGCCGCCTTCGTATACCCAGCGTCGGATGGTGGTCACCAGTTCATTGTCCTCCCATTCACTTCCGCCGGAGAATGCAGTCTCCGCGTCACCTGCATTGATAATCACATCAATGTCTTTGGGCACGCCGTTCTTACGGATATCGTCAAAGCTGATAAAGCTCACATCCACACTAGCACCGCTCAAGGCCTCCAGGATACCAAAATAGGTATAGGTCTGTTTGTACCACAGGGCATGAGCCACCATGTAAGTCTGCCATGAGCGAAGTTTGCCCCAGGAATTCAGGATGGCTACCTTCAGCCCACAGTATGGCTTGCTGTTGGCAATATTATCATAGATCAGACGGAATTCGTCCGCCAGCTGTTCCACGTAATCCACGAATTTCGGGAATTTGTACGCAAGGCTTAAATATCCGCCGTAACCGATGCGGTCTACCGGCTTACGCATGATGGCCCTTCTGGCACAACGCCAGTTCTCGTCCGCCTCGATGCACGGATCATTGCCTTCATAGAAGGTATCCGGAAAGAAATACGGAAGGAAACGGCCTTCTGTATATTTCACATGCGGAATATCAGAAATCAGACGCAGAGTAGCACCGCCGCCAACACTTCCGGCCACAGCATCCAGTCCAATGCTCTCAAAATATGGACCGTATGGCTCTGTACCAATCCAGTTATCCCCCAGGAACATAACGGCTTCTCTGCCCGCTTCATGTGTTATGTCAACTAATTCTTTCGCTTTCTTCGCCACGAATCTCTGCACGAAATCCATGTAGTCCCGATATGCTTTGGTTGGCACCCGGAAGGTGCTGTTGTAATAACCATTGTCCACAATATCTTCCGGACGCAGGGCATAGCCGTACTCTGCTTCGAACTCTTCCAGTGCTTTTACGGAAACCGTGGCACCATAGCCGAACCAGTCTACGAATTTCTCCTTGCGGTGATTGTTGAACACCAGTGTAAAATGATAAAAAAATGTAGTAAAACGTACAACGTCTGTCTGAGGATTGTCGATAAGCCACTGCTTCAGGTAATCTTTGGCAAAATTGCCGGAGGCTGTCTGGCGCACATCAAAAGGAATATCGTGTGGCTTATCACCCCAGTCATTGGTGATATGGTTGTACATCTGGGTCGGATCCCAGATCGCATATACTAACAAAGACACCGTATAGTCATGAAAGGCTTCCGCATTTTTCACAATTACCTGATGCTGCTCCTGGTCAAGGCTCCATTCATCGACAGGTACCACCTCACCTGTTGTACGGTCTATGACTTCCCACCATTTTTTCGGATCATGGATATAATCCGGGATCACCTGCTCTTCATAGTAGCCGTCCATGAAAGAAATGCGCATTTCCCCGGAAAAAGCAGTCTGATGCTTTGACATAATGTAGAGCTGCTGGCACTCTTCCATATGATCTTTGGCAAATTCGTTATGTCCCCTTGCAACAAAATATGTGGTGTAAATCTTTGCATCCAGATTCTTGATATCATCATCTAGCTTGGTTCCGTCACTGTCACGCAGCGCATCCGCTCCCCAGCGGTCTATGATCTCTTTGGTCTCCTCCAGAAAGTTGGATTCGCTGGGTAATGTTAATCTTCCTTTTGTCTTTGACATATTGGCCTCCCTTTTATCGAGATTATGGTTGGATCATGCGACCCTTGTTCTTGATGTTAGTATAATAAAGTTCCAGACTTTACACAATAGCACGATTGACTACTTTTTTTGTCTTTTCGGTTCTTTTGGTTTGCACATATTGTTTTTTTAGTAACTGTTCAGGACTGCATGAGCGTAACAATAAAACTCGTGCAAGTTTACTTGCTAAGAGATTTATTGTTACGCTCATGCAGCGGATAGTTTGCAAAGCGAACGTGTCTGTGGTCTGCAGTCCTGAACAGTTACAATTTTTGTTATATTGAATTTAATCGAAACTGTTGTATAATGAAAATATAAACGCAACGAGAAAAGGAGAATATGTCATGATTATTTACAAAGCAAAGGATTACAAGGATATGAGCAGAAAGGCTGCCAACATTATTTCAGCACAGGTGATTATGAAGCCTGACTGCGTACTTGGGCTGGCTACCGGTTCTACACCTATCGGTGCATATGAGCAACTGATCGAATGGTACAAAAAAGGAGATCTTGATTTTTCTGCGGTTACTTCTGTGAACCTGGACGAATATAAGGGACTTTCCGGGGACAATGACCAGAGTTACCGTTACTTCATGCAGCACAATCTCTTTGATCATGTTAATATCGATCCGAAAAGCACGCATGTTCCTAACGGTACAGAGGCAGACAGCGCAAAAGAATGCCAGCGTTATGAAGATCTGATCCAGAGTCTTGGCGGTGTTGATCTGCAGCTGCTCGGTCTTGGACACAACGGACATATTGGATTCAATGAGCCGTGCGACTTTTTCGAAACCATGACACACTGTGTAGATCTGACCCAGAGCACCATCGACGCCAATGCCCGTTTCTTTGCTACAAAGGACGAGGTTCCGACCCAGGCTTATACCATGGGTATCAAGACGATCATGCAGGCACACAAGATCCTGGTGGTGGTCAGCGGCGAAGACAAGGCTGATATCGTGAAACGTGCTTTCTTCGGACCAGTCACCCCACAGGTTCCGGCTTCTATTCTGCAGATGCATAACAACGTTGTGCTGGTCGGCGATGAAGCTGCCCTTTCTAAAGTGGATTTATAAGGAGTATTCCTATGATAATCAAAAATGCAAATGTTTTTACGGAAGATAATTTGTTTGTAAAGAAAGATATCTTCATATCCGACGATCTGTTCACTGAGACAGCGGCGGATACGGACGCGGTCGTGGATGCCGAGGGATTGTATGCGATTCCGGGATTGGTGGATATCCACTTCCATGGCTGCGACGGCCATGATTTTTGTGATGGCACGCAAGAAGCCATACAGGCGCTGGCTGATTACGAAGCTGCCAACGGTGTGACTGCTATCGCTCCTGCCAGCATGACTTTTGACTTAGATCGATTGATTTCGATTTGTCAGGCTGCTGCCGCATTTCCAAATGAGCGGGGCGCGCAGCTGGTGGGCATCAATATGGAAGGCCCTTTTATCTCCCTGGCGAAAAAGGGTGCGCAAAACGCCACTTATATTCATAAGCCGGATGTGGATTTTTTCCAGAAATGTCAGGAAGCGGCGCAGGGATTGATCAAACTGGTCGATATCGCACCGGAGGAACCGGGTGCTATGGAATTTATCAGTGAATTAAAAGATGAGGTTACGATTTCTCTGGCTCACACCACAGCGGATTATGATATGGCATCTGAAGCATTCCGCAAGGGTGCACGCCATGTGACCCATCTCTATAATGCTATGCCGCCATTTTCTCACCGGGCACCTGGCGTGATCGGTGCCGCGGCGGAATCCGCAGAGCATGTGGAACTGATCTGCGACGGCATCCATATCCATCCTTCTGTGGTTCGCGCCACCTTCCAGCTCTTCGGACCGGAACGTGTGGTTATGATCAGTGACAGTATGATGGCCACAGGTCTTCCAAACGGGGAATATGCCCTGGGCGGTCAGCCTGTTCATGTAGAGGGTAATCTTGCCACCTTAAAGGACGGCACTCTGGCTGGCTCTGCGACTAATCTTATGGATTGTCTGCGGGTTGCAGTAAAAGATATGCATATTCCGCTGGAACAGGCCGTAGCCTGCACCACACAAAACCCGGCAAAGGCTATTGGGATTTATGATCATTATGGAAGCATCACTCCTGGGAAGGTTGCTAATGTGGTGCTTTTGGATAAGGATTTGAAGTTGAAGTCTGTGATTTTGCGAGGGAATGTTTTGAATTAAAATTGAGATTGTAAGGTTGTGGATTTGTGGATTTTTGGATCTCGGGAGGCTTTCTTATGGGGACGCCGATACAGAGGGGCCGCTATATCACGCAAAGGCATGCAACGCTCCAGTGAACTATCTGTCAACTGCGACTAAGAGACTCAGGAAAGCCTTCGTCTCTAAGTCTCCGTAGACAGAGGATTTCACTTCCGCTAAAGACGCATGCTGATTTCTTTGCTTAGATATAGCGGCCCCTCTGCATCGTCTGCGACTCGCAGGGAAGTGATTCACTATGCGGCTGTTTTTACGTAAGACTGCCGCTTTTTCGTAATGCACGCCTTTCTGCATAATACACGCTTTTTGCGCAAGGCAGCCTTTTTGCATAATGCGCGCCTTTTGCGCATAACAACCCTTTGCATAATGAAATGCCTTTTGCGCATAACAGCCTTTTTGCATAACGAACACCTTCTGCGCAAAACAGTCTCTCTGCATAATGCAACGCCTTTTGCGCATAGCAGCCTTTTGCATAATGCGCGCCTTTTGCGCAAGACAGTCTCTTGCATAATGAACACCTTCTGCGCAAAACAGTCTCTTTGCATAATGCAACGCCTTTTGCGCATAGCAGCCCTTTGCATAATGCGCGCCTTTTGCGCAAGACAGTCTCTTGCATAATGAACACCTTCTGTGCAAAACAGTCTCTTTGCATAATGCAACGCCTTTTGCGCATAGCAGCCCTTTGCATAATGCGCGCCTTTTGCGCAAGACAGTCTCTTGCATAATGAACACCTTCTGCGCAAAACAGCATCTTCTATCCATTGCAGTATGCCGTAGTCAGCAGCGTCAGGGGGCGCAGTCTTCTTTGCACAGAGAAAGCGTCAGTGAGCCTGAAAATCCAGCGCTTACGGAGACTTAGGCACGAAGCCCGGCTGAGTGTCTTAGTCGTAGTTAGCGATTAGTTGAAGGGGAACGTAGCGCTGTGAAAAGAAGACTGCGCCCCCTGGCGCTGCGTCCCGCCCCTATCCCCCCTTGCCACCCCAAACAATGACTAAAAAGGAGTTTTCCAATGAAAAGTACTCTACATTTTGAAAAGAAAAAATATTTAGCATCAAATCTCGGCCCTCAGTCGACCCTTCCGGATCTGCTTGGCAGCCTGATGGTTCAGAACGGTCTGACCTTTCAGCTGGATGAAACCGATGAGATTTTTGAAGGATATGGGACATTGAAGACCTCCTATCCATATCGGCATTTCAACTGCTATGACCGTGATTTAAAGGAGACAGAATTCCAGACTGCGGTCCTGGAAAATGATTATCTGCGCGCAACCTTCCTGCCGGAATTAGGTGGGCGGCTCTGGTCACTGATTGATAAGACTACCGGGGAAAATCTACTCTACACCAACGATGTGATCCGCTTCAGCAATCTTGCCGTGCGCAATGCATGGTTTTCCGGCGGTGTGGAATGGAATATTGGCGTGATTGGACATTCACCGCTTACCACAATGCCACTGTATACGGCAAGCCTGCAAAATGAGGATGGCACCCCAGTCCTGCGTATGTATGAATATGAGCGCATCCGCAATCTGGAATATCAGATGGATTTCTGGCTTGGGGATACAGACCATTACCTGAACTGCTGTATGCGCGTGGTCAATTCAACTCCCGAAGTAGTCCCCATGTACTGGTGGAGCAATATGGCAGTGCCGGAATATGAACAGGGGCGCATTGTGATCCCGGCAGAGGAAGCCTTTACGTCATCGGAAAACACCGTCCGGAAAGTACCGATTCCCATGGTGAATCAGGTAGATGTTTCTAAATACCAGAACATTCCAAGGCAAGTGGATTATTTCTTCCATATACCAGAGGAATTCCCGAAATACATCGCGAATCTCAATGATTCCGGTTATGGACTGCTGCATATTTCCACGAAACGCCTGAAAAGCCGCAAACTTTTTTCCTGGGGAAACAATGACGGTTCCGCACGGTGGCAGGAATTCCTGACCAAAGATGCAGGCCGCTATGTAGAGATCCAGGCCGGGCTCGGCAAGACCCAGTACGGCTGCATCCCTATGGCACCGCATACCGCATGGGAATGGATGGAACAATACGGGCCATGCCAAACCAGGGCACACAAAGAAGATTATTCCGTTTTACGGGATGAAGTTACGGATTATGTCAACCAACAGGTGGCAGCACGAAACCTGTACGATACCATGCAGGCGCATCATAAGATTGCCCTGCAGCCTGGCACACTGACACAGTCCGGTAGCCCTTACGGTGCCATGGAAAACCTGCGCCGCAAGAAACATGAAGAAAAGCCACTGTCCACCCATTTGGAATACAACATTTCCAAAGAAATGGCAAAACAATGGACACAGTTCCTGACGGATGGCAGCCTGCCTGTTCCAGATATTCAAAATGTCCCGGAAGACTTCTTCTGTGACGAAGACAGCTTCACCATGTTAAAGAATGCGGCGGCGGACCCCACATGCAAAAACTGGTATATTCACTATCAGCTGGGTGTTTTCTATATGTGGAAAAACCACTATAAAGCCGCCGAACCTGCATTGCGCCAGTCCCTGTCACTTGCGGACAATCCATGGGCATATCACGCATTAGCATGCTTGTATCTATTACAGGATCAAAAAACCAAAGCGGCCGCATGCATGGAAAAAGGACTTTCTTATAGAAAAACAGATCTGTCCTATCTCATAGAAAGTTTCCGCATTTTCCTGGACTGCGAAGCCTATGAGCCGCTGCTTTCTGCCTACCAGCAGTCCGCGCCACACCTTCAGGCAAATACCCGCCTGACCTACGGCTATATCACCGCATGTGCCTGCACAGGGAAAGCACAGGAAGCCTACAACCTGTTGTCCGACCACTTTACCCTGGATGACCTGCGGGAATGCGACGGTTCCATGAACCGCCTCTGGACCCAGATCACCCAGGAACTCTTTGGTGAAGCCACCGAGGTTCCACACGAATTAAATTTTGCATCATTATAAAAATTCCCCTTTCCCGCTCTGTCATCTGGACATGGCGGGAATTTTAGATTTCCCGACATAACAATCTTTACGGCCTCATGGCAAGTTTCCTCCTACCAGCCCGTACTTTTTCGCTCGCTTTACGGTCCCATGACAAGTTTTCGCCAGCCAGCCCGTACTCTATCGCTCGCCTTACGGTCCCATGACAAGTTTCTTCCTGCCAGACCGTACTTTTTCGCTCGCTTTACGGTCCCATAACAAGTTTCTTCCTGCCAGCCCGTACTTTTTCGCTCGCTTTACGGTCCCAGAACAAGTTTCTTCCTGCCAGCCCGTACTTTTTCGCTCGCTTTACGGTCTCATGACAAGTTTGTGCCTACCAGACCGTACTTTTTCGCTTGCCTTACGGTCCCATGACAAGTTTCTTCCTGCCAGCCCGTACTTTTTCGCTTGTTTTACGGTCCCAGAACAAGTTTTCCCCAGCCAGCCCGTACTTTTTCGCTCACCTTACGGCCCCATGACAAGTTTCTTCCTGCCAGCCCGTACTTTTTCGCTCGCCTTACGGTCTCATAACAAGTTTCTTCCTGCCAGACCGTACTTTATCGCTCACCTTACGGTCCCATGACAAGTTTCTTCCTACCACACCGTACTTTATCGCTTACCTTACAATCTCATATTATGTATTTTTATGAAAGTAAAGCTGCTCTTCTACAAATCCATTATTTGGTGAAATGTAGTATCGTCCATAAAATCTTCTACATCTTTTACTTTATACCCAGCTTCAATTAAAGCTTTGGCAAATAAGCCTTGACCTGTTATCAATTTTCCCGTAAAACTACCATCATAAATAGAATTAACTCCACAAGTAGGACTTCTTGATTGTAAAATAACCACATCAATATCCATATTTTCAATATATTTTAATGCGAGTTCTACTGCTAATCGATACTCTTTATCCACATTTTTTCCATCTATATCTTTTACAATTCCATCTACTATTTCTGCACTTTTTCTAGGAATACTCATTTTTGCCAGCAATTCTGGACAGATTTTTATAATTTTATGTCCAACCAAAGCCTGTGATATATTTGGACTATAATTATTTTTACCATTATATTTACAATTATCCCCCACAACGCAAGCGCTTACCAAAACAGTCATTTCCTTACTCTCCCCCACTATTTGATTTACAACAAGTCGAAGTAGTTTCCAATAAATATCTATTTCCCCATTTACACATTTCATCAAGAATAGGTGTAAGCGTATTTCCAAAATCAGTTAGGGAATATTCTGTTTTTGGAGGAACAACAGGGTAAACAGTCCTATTTATTAAACCGTCTTTTTCTAGTTCCCGTAATTGTTGAGCCAACATTTTATCTGTTGCTTTTGGAATACGTTTGTGTAATTCATTGTATCTTAAAACATTGTCCATCAAATGCCACAAAATGACAGCTTTGTATTTACCACCAATAAGTTGTATTGTAGCTTCAACAGGGCAAGTAAATGTATCACATAATTGTTCCATTTTTACTCCTTACTTACTTTTTGGGTAGTATATACCCAAAAAGTGCATTCTTGTCTTTTTCTTTGTTTAGAATATAATTATAGTGCAAGGTAATATAAAAAACAATAAAAACTCAAACAAGAAAGGTAGGAATTAAAATGAATTTTTTAAACATTGCAAAATCACGTTATTCTGTACGAAACTATAACGGGAAAAAGGTTGAAGAAGATAAGTTGAATAAAATTTTAGAAGCAGCTCATGTTGCTCCGACTGCCGCAAATTTACAACCAGTACATTTGATAGTTGTACAGGAAGAACCGGGACTTGCTAAAATAAATAAAGCGGCAAATATCTATAAAGCACCCTTGGCAATCATTGTTTGTAGTGACCATTCAAAAGCGTGGACACGTCCTTTTGACAATAAGCAGACAGCAGATATAGATGCTTCAATTATAACCGACCATATGATGTTAGCAGCTTTTGAATTAGGGCTAGGGACAGTGTGGGTTTGCTATTTCAAACCAGATGTTATCAAAAATGAATTTGATTTGCCAGATGATTTAGAACCTGTCAATATTTTAGTGATTGGTTACTCTGATGACGAACCAGCAAGCCCAGAACGTCACGCAATCCAGCGCATTCCGCTATCAGAGTTAGTTTCATACGAAAAATTAGCATAATTCAATAGACACAAGATGTCACGATGAGCAAAATAGTACTGATGTCCAAAGGTGTTAGAAAAACAGATTTGTCAAAAAATATATCTGGACACATTCTTCAACAAGCGCAACTTATTGGGCGATACAAAAGAGCCTAACGTCCCTGGATAGCTGAAAATAATCTGACTTTTGAAACCACCTTTGGTTTTCCGTATATCTTTATGCTTATTTAGAAGTTACAGATTGTATTACTTTGTCAACAATACTTGTATTCAACGGATGCTTTGCGGTTTCGTATATAATTAATAGTTGATCACCTAACATGATTTCATTTTTAATATAATAATCAATTCTTCGCAATGCATTCTCGCAATATTCTGCATTGTCCATCATTCCCAGATGCTCCAGATATATTTCTTTGCGTTCTTGCTTATTCAGTATTGTAAAATCAGGATAAATAATTCCTATCCCATTTAACTGAAGCGGGCATTCATATTTGTATGGTATACCTCTTTTATTCAGCATATCTGCAATTATTTTCTCGGATTTTGAGCGGACCCTTTCACCACGTTCTGAATATATCTCTGCTGTTCCTTCGCTAAATGTTTTACCTGTATATTCTTTCTCAAGCCATGCCTCCGCGTATTCATCATCTGTTATCTTATGCGGTATAATTA
>JAQUWF010000096.1 GCA_028692975.1 Lachnospiraceae bacterium | reverse complement strand
CCTATCAGCTGCCAAAAGCCTTCTTGCTTTTGGGTAACAAGTTTGTCTTTCCCTACCAGCTGCCAAAAGCCTTCTTACTTTTGGGTAACAAGTTTATCTTTCCCTATCAGCTGCCAAAAGCCTTCTTGCTTTTGGGTAACAAGTTTGTCTTTCCCTACCAGCTGCCAAAAGCCTTCTTACTTTTGGGTAACAAGTTTATCTTTCCCTATCAGCTGCCAAAAGCCTTCTTGCTTTTGGGTAACAAGTTTGTCTTTCCCTACCAGCTGCCAAAAGCCTTCTTACTTTTGGGTAACAAGTTTATCTTTCCCTATCAGCTGCCAAAAGCCTTCTTACTTTTGGGTAACAAGTTTATCTTTCCCTTCCAGCTGCCAAAAGTCTCCCCTGCCCCGCAGCACACATTTTAGTCCATTTTTTCTCTCTTTTCATCATGCAATGGGGCACCTACATTTTTTTCCAACTCCCATGCCCCGTTTGGCTGGAATAACGGGGCACAATGTGTGAATTTGTCTGCCACTGCCCCATTGCCTGCTTATTTGGCATTATATCTACAAATATGGGGCAGAGAAACTCATTTTTCTTGTATATGCCCCGCAGCACATTTCGCAGTGATCTTTTCACATACTTTCATTTCAGATGCATATACTAAAACTGACCTCTATTCAAGGAATAATTTTTCCTTCATATACTGCTTGCAAATGAGCAGTTCCTATGCTAAAATAGATGTCAGTGATTAGGTTGCAGAAACTTGCGATGCCTGCGACCGGAAGGAGGACCTGTAAAAGGCCCTCCTTTTTTAATACATACACAAAGGAGTATATTGCATGGCAATTAAGCAAAGAAAACCATTTCTCACCGTTTCCGGTGTATAATCAGCAGACACTATTTATGCAGCAGAAAACTTGCCTCGAAGTTATTGCCGTCTGCCTTAAAGCTGCAGGTTCCTCCATTCTTTTTACAGATCTGGCGCATGGAGGCTATGCCGATGCCTTCCTCGTGGTTGCGTTTTTTGGAAAGAATTTTTTGATTATCCATGTGAAGAACTCCATCAAAGGAATTATCAACCGTGAGTATCAACATCTCTCCGTCCGTTTCGGTGGCAATGCGTATGAATCGTTTTCCGTCATAGTCTTTGCAGGCAGTCACCGCATTATCCAGGGCGTTCCCCAGCAGGCTGCACAGGTCAAGGTCAGAAAGCGTAAGTGCATTCAGTGAACAGGTTACTTCTATTTGAATATTCTCTTTTTCTGCAAGTGTGCAATAGTAATATAGCACCCCGTCTGCAGCCGCATTGCCTGTATAAGGTATGACCATGCTTTTGGACCGGGACTGTTCCAGGCTCTCGCAATATGCTGACAGACCGTCTATATTATCACTGTCTAAAAAGCCATGGATGGCGGCGATGTGATGCTTATAATTATGCCGCGCCTCACGCTCGTCATTCACTTTTTCGGTGAGTGCATTATAGTACTGCTTTTGCAGTTTGAGCAGCTGTCCCAACCGGTCCCGCTCCTTCATGCGCTGATAGTCCTTCGCAATATTCTGACACATAAACAGCGTTGCCGTTCCGATCAAGAATTTGTTGATCACCTGTATGACTGTGGAAACGTAATCTCCCACCGGCAGGGAAAAAAGACTGGCAAGGAACATGGCTATGGGGATGAACCAAATGGTTTTCCAATAATCATTTCCGTCTATATTCAAAAATGGAGTGACGGTGCGTTTCATGAGCTTCTTTATTGGTACATACAGCGCCGAAAAAAGCGCAAGAAAAAAAAGGTTCGTGATAATAATACCATGGCTGATCGTATCATATCCAATCTTGTCGGTAAGAAACACCGACAGGGTCAAAAGCATCAGCACCGTGATTGCTACCAGACCAGAGGTAAAAAGATGCTCTCGTGTAAAGCCCTTAACCACAAGAATATTGGCAATCGCCATAGGCAGACAAAACACCAGCAGATTCATTTTATAAAATGAAACGCTCATACCGCCCCTTGTTTCCAACGCCATACACAAGATAAAATCAAGAAAAAGTGCCACAGAATAAATGATAAGCAGCAGTTTTTTTTGCTTTCTATCGATATTCTCTTTAAACGGAATATAGCGCAGAATAAGGGTGGGCACATGAGCAAGGATAGATAAAAAACTCACAAATACTGCCTCCATATTATCGTCCTCCTAATCTGCCGCGCATTTTTTTCCATTTATAATCGGCAAATGCGTTTTTAATATTCTCCCGCTCTGTGCGGCTGATGGGAATCTCCGTTCCATCCGACAGCTTTACCGTATCCGACGGGATGGCGATCATTTCCCGCATAGAAACCAACGCATAGCGTATGGGCTTGCAAAAGTCTGATGCTGGCAGTAATTTTGCCAGCTCGGAAATGGAATTTGAAATCTCTATTTCCCCTTTTTTAAGTACAAAATTGTTTTCTTTCCCTTTGCTTCTGCCCAAATTATATCGTTTAAATAAATATCTTCCTCTAATCTTCCCACCTTAACAGAAACAGTCCGCACATGATAGTAATTTTCAAAGAATTTGTGGAGCACCGCAAACAGTTTTTCACGCTCCAGTGGCTTTACAAGGTAATGCAGCGCTGAAATATTAAAAGCCTCAACGGCAAAGTCGGGGCTTGTGCTGCTAAACACCACTTGAACGCGGTCATTTTGTGAAATAAGATGCTTGGCTGTCTCCATACCGTTGATACCATCCATAAATATGTCAAGGAAAACCAGCAGGTAGGATGCGGTGTCGCTTGAAAGAAATGCTTCACCCGACTCATAATCATCGATCCTGGCGCAAATATTATTCTTATCAAGATATTCCGACAGCAGGGAAATCATCATTTTTCTGTCCTGGGCCAAATCATCGCAAACCGCAATCCTTAAGATATTTTCACTCATTTTGCATTCCTTCCTGTTGTCTATCCCAGCAATCCCAGATGATCCAATAAAATCTTAAGTCCAAGTAAAATCAGGATGATACCGCCTGCCAGCTCTGCCTTGGATTTGAAACGGCATCCGAAAATATTACCGATCTTGACTCCCACTGCCGAACAGACGAACGTAATGCATCCGATAAAGAGAACGGCTGCGATAATATTAACCTGCAGAAAGGCAAAGGTAATACCCACGGCCAGCGCATCGATACTGGTTGCTATGGCCATAATGAACATGGTTTTGACTCCGAAGGAATCACTGACACATTCCTCATCCTTGTCAAAAGATTCTTTGATCATATTCCCGCCAATGATTGCCAGCAAGACAAACGCCACCCAGTGATCGATAGTGGTAATATACTTGGCGAAGGTACTGCCCAGCAGATAGCCGATCAGCGGCATCAATGCCTGAAAGCCGCCGAACCACGCGCCTGCAATAAGCATATGCTTCGGACGTACCCTGCTTACCGATAAACCTTTGCAGATAGATACGGCAAGGGCATCCATAGACAGTCCCACCGCTAAAATAAATAATTCTAAAAATCCCATAACATTTCTCCTGTGTAAAATTATTGGTGTGTTATCTCAGTCGTATTGTATTGTTTTTTCCTTAATTCTCGTGCCAGCATCACAATGGCCGCCACACCCGCCATAAGATCCGCCACCGGCCCTGCATACATGATCCCATCGATACCCATGATCAGCGGCAATAGGAGCAGCAGCGGGAGCAGAAAAATAATCTGTCTGGTCAGGGACAGGAAAATCCCATTCCTCGGCTGCCCGATAGCCGTAAAGAAATTGGACGTGATCGGCTGCAGGAAATTCAGGAATGTAAAGAACAGGAATATGCGGAAATAAGAAATTGCAAATTCATAATACTCCTGTGTTCCATCTCCAAAAATGGAGGTAATCTGCCGCGGTGCGAACTGGAAAAGCAGAAATGCACCAAAAGCAAGCAGGAATCCAATGGTCGCCGCCTTTCTGAAAGCCTCTTTTACCCTGCCATAATGCCCCGCGCCAAAGTTAAAACTGGCAATGGGCTGCAATCCCTGGGATATCCCGATGATAAATGACAAAAACACCTGGTTCACCTTTGTGATAATACCAGCGCAGGCAATGGGGATGGCCTCCCCATAAGCCGACTGGGCGCCATAATATTTCAGTGACTTGTTCATGACGATCTGCACGATCATCATAGCCAGCTGATTGGTGCACGGTGTGGCCCCCAAAGACGTAACACGTACAATATAGGAACCCTTTAACCGTAAATGTTTTTTCTGAATCTTGATGGTCTTGCAATGGGAAAGGTACAGCACCGCAAGCACCGCCGAGAAAACCTGTCCGATGATAGTAGCCGCAGCCGCTCCCGCTATACCCCAGCCGAATCCAAATACAAACAGTGCATCCAGAAACGTGTTGAGTACTGCACCGCTGAGATTACAGATCATAGTCTGGCGCGGTCTGCCGTCGGCACGGATCAGATGCCCGCCCCCGGTGGACAATATCAGGAACGGAAAACCGAATGCCACGATACGTGTATAGGTCTTCGCCAGTTCCAGCACATTATCCGGTGAACCGAAAAACCGCAGCAATGGATCCAAAAACAGTTCCGTAATAAAGCATAAAATTACACCGGTCACGACCAGCATGACCAGCGCATTTCCCATATAATAACCAGCCTTCTCCCGCTCCCCCGGATCCTTTTCGCTCATTCCCATGGAAATGTTAAAAGCAGATGCCCCGCCAATACCAAAAAGCAGCGCAATGGCCACACAGGAGATTGACAACGGAAAGGATATATTCGTCGCCGCATTTCCCAGGGGTCCAACGCTCTGCCCGATAAAAAACTGATCCACAATATTATATAAAGATCCAACCAACATGGCGATAATACTGGGTACCGCAAATCTCCGCAATAACTTCCCTACTGGCGCATTTCCCAGGGGATTTGCCGTTGTGCACTCACTCATAGCTTACCTTCTCTTCCTTATTTCATAAAACCCTGTTACCTATTATATGGCGAAACAGGGTTTTGCGCAAGGCTGAAAAGAATAGTTATCGATTCAAAATCACCCAAGCCATTTCTTTATGTCCGCTTCTGCATCCCGCACACTTGCACCATGTATAGGAAGTCCTTCCGTTATGGTTGCATTGGGACACATTTTTTTTATGTCAGCCTCGCTTCTTCCCATGCCGCTTCCCTCATTGGTGCAAAACGGTCTGATGCGCTTTCCGGTGAAATCATATTTCTCCAGAAAAGTAAAAACAGGCATAGGCATAGTGCTGCAATAGCTGGGATACCCCAGGATCACCGTATCCACGTCATTCAGATCATCCAGATACGTTTCCAGTTCCGGCCTTGCATCACTTTTCAGATCCCGAACTGCTTCTTTGACACATTCCTGATAATCATCCGAATATTTTTCCACCGGATCAATCTTAAAGAGTTCGCCGCCAGTCAATTTCTGAATCATTTCCGCCGCTATTTCCGTGTTTCCTTTTTCCAGTTCCACAATGCTGCCATTCACATCATTCTGCCCTGCTCTGGAAAAATAAGCAATCAACGTTTTCCCCATATGGAATACCTCCTGTCTTTTACTTTTAATTGTTCTCAATAAAATTATACTCCAAAATCCAGATGAAGAAAAGAGACACTTTTCTCATTCCTGTTTGGTAAATTTTACGTATTCTGTTATGATTTTTTCATTTATTTCTTCAACCACTCGAGTACATTACACTGCTTAATCCCATTATGTGATGTCAACGGTACGAAATCCATTGTCAAAAGATATTTGGGATTATGATCCCGGATCCGCTCTAAGGGTGCAAGCTCCCGTTGCAGCGTATTTTCATCCATGACGGTAAGCGCTACCTGGTAATATGCTTCGCCCTCTTCGTCAATGGCAATAAAGTCTATCTCCGCTGTATCTACTTTTCCAATATACACTTCATAGCCCCGCCGCAGCAATTCCAGATACACCACATTCTCCAAAATATGCCCCATATCCGCCCGCTTTGTTCCCAACAGATAATACCTTAAACCAATATCACACAGGTAATACTTGTTCCCGGTCGTCAGGTATTGTTTGCCCTTCACATCGTAACGACCAACTTTATAAAGAATAAAACTCTCCACCAGTGCCGTCAGATAATTCTCAACTGTAGAAATCGCAATCTTTCTTCCTGCAGAGGTCATCGTATTGGAAATCTTTGTGGCAGAGCATAGATTTCCTACGTTGTCAAACATGAATCGTATCACACTGTCGAGCAGCCCTGCATCCGCAATCCGGTAACGTGCCATGATGTCTTTTAATATGATGGAAGTGTAAATGCCTTCCAAATATGCATGGATATCCCTTCTTTTCTCTAACTGCAACACATACGGAAAAGAGCCATTCTGAATATAATTCTGATATTTTATCTGCAAATCCGTAGCATCGCCTACAGCCGTCAGATATTCTTTGAAGGATAATGGTAACATCTTGATTTCTACATAACGACCTGCCAGCAAGGTCGCCAGTTCTCCTGACAAAAGATATGCATTGGAGCCCGTAATATACACATCGCAATTCTTTTTAATGAAAAGCCCATCTACCGCTTTTTGAAATTCGGGCACATTCTGTACCTCATCCAAAAAAATATAATTCATAGAATCCGGCTGCAACCTCTGTTTAATAAAATCATAGAGCTGCATATAGTCCTGGATTTCATGATAGTCGGGATCTTCCAGATTGATGCGAATAATCTGGCTTTTCTTTACACCCTTCCCTCTTAGATAATCACAGTACAAATCAAACAGGGTTGATTTCCCACATCTGCGAATACCCGTAACGACTTTGATGAGTTCTTTCTCACGAAATTGTATCAACTGATCCAAATAGTCTGGCCTTTCTATCAATTTGCTCATATTCCCTCCTTTTTCCTCTGTTTCATGTTATATTCTTATTATAAATCCATTTTTTCTAAGTTGCAACTTATGTTTTTATAGTTTTTATTCATTTTCTAGTCTTTACTTTAGTATATTTTATTTTTATTAATTTATACATCATTTATGACCTGAATATAATCAAAGAGAAATCAAAAAAGGAACCTGTTTTTCAAGTTCCTTCATTGACCTAATAATATTGTAACAACTTATTCCTGATTTTCTTCATTTTTGCCGAGTCCACACAGATAGAGATTCGTAAGCAGTACAGCGAACGCTTCATGCCAATTCTGAAAAGCAATTTCAAACCCACCATCCATGATTTGCATTCCGCACGCAGCACCTATGTGCTCTGTAATCTGCCAATCTCCTGGCGGCAATTCACCGCGAATCACTTCCGGAGGCTCTTCAAATGCATGACAGACCACTAATATCTCCCCTCCATGCTCTCTGAGCAAAACCTGTCCTCCGTGCAGATACCTCTGATTATCTGAAGAGTTCCTGAATAAAACAGACCTCCCATTCTTTATGATGTGTTTTACACGTTCATAAAAAAAAGTTGCCCTTTTCACTTCATACCACTGAGCATCATTTAATCCGTCAATCTCTCCTGACAGGCAGAATCTTCCTAACTGGGCTGACACAAGCCTATATTGAATCTCCCGTATAGACAGTTCCGGTGAAATCACTGCCCAGATCTGACTCTGTCTTGGCAGAATAAGCTGGTGCAGATTTGCTGCTATATACGGAATCTCCCTACACTCATGTGCATCAGAAAAGGAACTCATAGCAGTTAGTTTTATCATGGACGGTTCCACACGGTGTCCTCCGGATGCACAGTTCTCAATCACTAGATCCGGAAGCTCACTTCGCATCATTTCAAAAAAAGCATGCACTGCCTGCATTTGCTCCCTCAGTCCTTCTCCCTGACTTTCTGCTCCGTCACAGCCACATCCAATCGAACCATTATAATCGACTTTCAAGTAGCCTATTTCATTCTTCCGAAGAAATTCTATTACCTTTTCCTTTAGATAAGTAATAACCTCTTTTTGTCTGAAATCCCAGAACCGCCGTATTTTTCCCGTCTGAATTATCTCTCCATTTCGGTGCAGGTGCATGGTATCAAAAGACGCTTCATGGACATTTGCCCCCTTGGTGGTCACCTCGAATTCCATCCAGATTCCTAACCGGAGATGTTGTCTGTTAAGCGTTCTTGATAAACTCAGCAAACCCTGTGGAAATTTTTCCTTATCATATTTCCAGTCACCGTTTCCACACTGTGGGTCACCATCATCTGTCTTCTTTTCGCTCCACCCTGCATCAATGACCAAATAAGATACTGGTATCTCCAGCAGCCTGTCTGCCAGCTTAAGCATTTTATCATACGTCGGCTTTCCCCATGTAGTACACCATTCATTAAAAAGAATGGGAAGATCTCTCTCACATTCTGGCTGCATATCTGCATATTTCTGAAACATATCTGTGATATTCTGGCAGACATCCCACAGCCCCTGATTGCTCACGCTGACATAAGCTTTCGGCGCAGAAAATCTTTCTCCATCTCTAATGTCCTTCCACCAGCCGCCAAATTCGCAATCTGCTATACCACCGGACAAAGAATAACAATCTCCATCTCTGGAAAATTCCATCTGCCAAGAAGAAATGCTTTCCATCTGGGCTGCCCAGAATACCTGCCGTTCCATATCTTCTACACAGCCAAATGGAAACCACCGTTTTACCGGATGTGAACCAATCACACCGTATCGTTCGCTCTCTGGGAATGCCCGGAACCATGGATTTTCAAGATTCAGTTCTTCTACCATTTCTTCCCTGTGTTTCCCTTCCAGACTCCAGCCCCCTCTGAATCGATGTAATTTCAGTTTATATGGTGCATCATCCTTCTGCAACGGGCTTAAATTGTCTAAAGAAAAACTTGTTATCATATCCAGCGTCACTGTTCTTCCTGTCTTATTGATAAAAACAGTGCCTATTTCAATCCCGTTTTCTCCTGCTGTATATGTCACAGTATGCTCTGCCTGATACCCTTCTATAGCTTCCAGAAGTGTTACAATACGTATAGTCTGTCCTGATTCCTCAACTTTTTGTTCTACATATTTTAATCCATCTGTCGACTGACCATACTTCAGTGTATTGCCTGCACCATTTCCCTGCGCATGGTGTCTCAATGCCAAGTGGCATAAGCTCCCAACATTCCATGCCTCGCATACATTTTCCCTATGCTGCATGATGCTCCTGCGTTCTTCAAAGCAATCCTCCATTCCTATGGGCAGAAGAACCATTGAAATCTGACCGCGTTCTTCATCCCTGATATATCGAAGTTTTATGTTCCCCAATTTATAATCCTGATATATCATATGCACTCCCCTTTCTTTGACATTGTTTACTTATAGTTTTTACTATTCTGAACGCACCCTAACCCTTTACTGCCCCGGAAGTTCCGCTGACAATATATTTCTGTCCGCAAATATAGATAATTACAATAGGGGCAACCGTCAGCACAATATCAGCAAACACCATATTCCAGTCATTAAAATGTTCTCCAAAGAAATTATAAATTGAGTTAGTCATTCCAAGTTTCTTATTATCACTGAGCAGATACAATGGTGTAACGAAATCATTCCACGCGCCTAAAAAATTGAGTACCATCCCTGTGATAGTAGCAGGCTTCAGCAATGGAAAGACCACCTTAAAGAACAGCTGGAATGGTCCGCACCCGTCAATGACTGCCGCTTCGTCTAATTCCTTCGGAATGTTTTCAAAAAATCCATAATACAAAAATACTAAAAACGGGATTCCTAATGTGGCAAATTCAAGTATAATCCCCAAATATGTATTCTGCAGATGCAAAAACTTAAGTGTAAACAATGTAGTTACATAGTTCACTGGCGCAATCAGTCCCAAAAAGAAGTAAACGTAAAGCATATTATGAACTTTCGTCCTTCTCCTGCTCAATGCATACGATGCCATCGAGGAAACTAACACTGCGATTATAGAAGAAACTCCCGCCATTAACATACTGTTTAAAAATGCCCTTACCAGAGAGCCTGCTTTGATTACTTCAATATAATTCCCCCACTGAAATTCTGATGGAAGGCTGAAATTCAACATTCTGGATTCTTCTACCGTCTTTAATGAGTTAATAATGATAAAATAGAGCGGGAAAATAATTACACAGCTGAGCAGTGCAATAAAAACGAACTTGATTACTTTTTTCATATTATTATTCATTGCTCTCCTTTCCGCTCAGCACCCTTTGCATCATCAACGCTATGATGACCGTAATCAGGAAGATAACAACATTCAGTGCATTTGCCATACCATAACGGCCCATTCCAAATTCCCGGAATACCAATGTATTAATGACCTCCGTCAGACCGCCTGGTCCTCCGCCTGTCAGTGAATAAATAATGTCAAATACTCTAAGGCCATGAATTGTATTCAGCACGATTACAAGCATCAAGGACGGGCGCAGGAATGGAAGTGTAATCTTGCAGAATTGTTTCCATTTACCCGCTCCATCAATAGCAGACGCTTCATAATATTCTTCCGGTATCATCTGCAGCCCGGCTAACAGAATCATCATATTCCATCCTGCCATCCTCCACACCTCTACCGCCATTGTAGAGCCGAGCGCCGTTGCGCTTTCGGTCAGCCAGGAATGTGCCAGCCCTTCCAGACCAATCGTAGCAAGAATGGCATTGAACGGACCTTCTGGTTTTAGCACCGATACAAAAGATATACCGATAATCAGCGGCGCCAGCGCATAGGGCAGGAAGAAAATAGTCCGGAACATATTCCTGCTTTTCAGTCCTTTGTTCAGCAAAAGTGCCAAGCCAAGCCCAATGAGCGTTTTCAAAATAACCGTAATAAAAGTAAATTCCAAGGTGTGCCCCACACTTGCCATATACTGTCCACCCCTGGAAGTAAAAATATTCACAAAATTCTGAAGCCCTATAAAGTGAATCTCGGGTCTTGTAATATTCCAGTCTGTCAGTGAAATCACCATGCCTGCTATTGTCGGTATAATATACAGAACGGTATATAAGACCAGCGCAGGAATGATGAATTTTATTCCATATAATTTCTTTTTGTACATTTATTTTCATTCCCCCATTCCATTTTTTGAAAACAGAAGGATGACCGTTTAAAGCCATCCTTCTAAAGTATCGCTGATATTTATTCTCCTAAGCTTGGCTGCCTGAAATCATCAATTCCTTGCAGTACATCCTCTGCACTGGCTCCGCTTAGGAAGACAGACTGCATCAAATTCCCCACCTGAGTACTATCCCAGAAAATAACCCCGTCTTCTGCCGCAAGACCTGAACTCTCTGAATTGTTCATTACATCTTCATAAGACGCCGGCACATTCCCCGGAATATCTGTAAATGAACATGGGCCAAGATCCAGACGTGCCTCATAATAAGCTGTTAAATTCTCTGGCTGTGACAGGAAATCAAGATAATCCTTTACAGCCGTCTCCACCTTTGTATCCTTGTTCACACAGCGTCCGATTCCGCCCGCTGATACGCCAAATGTTCGGTTGTCATTCAGCGGTATCGGGAACATCCCCCATTTATCCGCTGTCAGTTCAGCATTGACCACCTCTACTTCTGCCGGAAATGTAGTATAAACCAGTCCCATTGCATAATCGCCTGTTGCCATTTTGGCAGCCATATCTTCCCATGTATTCGCCATAAAGTCTTTGCCGAAATATCCCGCTTTGTCCATTTCCACCAACTGGTCTAATGCTGTCGTCAAGTCCTTCTGTCCGGCAAATACCTGGCTGTTATCATTCAGTCCGGCATAGAATTCTTTACTGTCGGCTTCTGTCTGAGTTGTCATCTCGCTAAGCCATGTCCCCAAATGCCATTGTGCGGCACCCGGTTCATAGATAGGTGTCTTGCCGGCTGCAAGAATTTTATCACATGCATCTTTAAAGCCTGCGTAATCTTTCGGGACCTCTGTGACTCCCGCTTCTTTAAATATATCCTTGTTATATAAGAGCCCCCATCCATCAACGCTCCATGTCTGGAACTGAACTACTTTCCCGTCATATGTGGTTCCTTCTTTTGCCCAGTCAGTATATCTGCCCGCCCACTCCTGATCTGAAAGATCCATCATGTATTTCTCCGGCTGGTATTTTTTTATGGTAATCCCGGATCTTATATAGAAGATATCTGCCCCTTCCCCTACTGATAATTTCGAATTCAGAACATTCTCATACTGGTCATCGGGACTAATCTGCCATTCAATCTTATTTCCAGATTCTTTTTCATATTTCGCAGCTAATTCCTTGTCAATGTCTTTTACCCATCCTGTGGAAGCTGCAATGGTAATTGTTTCACCACCTTTTTTGTCTTCGCTCTTTGCCGTATCCTCATTAGTTTTAGCGCTTCCACAGCCTGCAAGTGATGTAACCATCATTGTTGCCGCAAGCCCTGCTGCCATCATTTTCAATACTCTCTTCTTTTTCATACCATTTCCTCCTTTTAGGTTCGATTGATTTCTCGATTGCCTTTCTATAAGCCTATTATATTCGTGTTTTCTCACAAAGTATTTAAATAAAATCCACTTTCTATTGTACACATTTTGTACTGCTGTGTGCATCCATCTTGACTTTACTGTAAAACCAAACTATAATTTATTGATAAATGCACAACATTTTAGTAATCATAATACATTACAAAATCATATGAGGTGGCTTGATGAAATCTCTTCATTTTAAACTATTTTCCAGATACGCCACATTAATATTTTCTATCATTCTCATCTTCATGATATTACTCTATATG
>JAQUWF010000095.1 GCA_028692975.1 Lachnospiraceae bacterium | reverse complement strand
AATAAGGAGGCAGGAAAATGAGTGTAACAGGAATTATAATTGCTGCAGCCCTGGTAGGGGGCACCGGCCTTTTGATTGGTTTGTTTCTGGGATTTGCCGGTAAGAAATTTGCGGTAGAGGTAGATGAGAAGGAAGTGGCGGTAAGAGAAGCACTTCCCGGAAATAACTGTGGTGGTTGCGGTTACGCGGGCTGTGACGGTCTGGCAAAGGCTATTGCGGCAGGTGAGGCACCGGCCAACGCATGTCCCGTAGGCGGTGAGGCTGTGGGCAAGATCATTGCAGATATCATGGGTGAGACTGTGACTGCCGGAAAGAAAATGGTGGCTTTTGTACATTGCTCCGGCGACTGCGAAAAGACGACCAATAATTATGAATATGACGGTGTACATGACTGCGGTATGATGCAGTTCGTACCATCCGGTGGCCCCAAGTCCTGCCACGATGGATGTACCGGATACGGCTCCTGCGCAAAGGCATGTCCTTTTGATGCTATCCGTATTGTGAACGGTGTGGCAAAGGTAGATAAGGATGTCTGCAAGGCATGTAAAAAATGTATCGCAGCGTGTCCGAAGCATCTGATCAGCCTCGTTCCTTATGAGGCGGCGAGCCATATTGCCTGCGCTACAAGGGAAAAAGGTAAAGTTGTCATGAATGCATGCAAGGTGGGTTGTATCACATGTAAGAAATGTGAGAAGAATTGTCCGGAACAGGCCATTACCATTGAAAATAACAATCCGGTCATCGACTACGACAAGTGTACGAATTGCGGAAAATGTAAAGAAGACTGCCCAAGAGGATGTATCATTTAATGAAAAAAGTTATATGTTATCTGCTGGCTATGCTTTTGCCGGTGCTGGCTGTGACCGGGTGTGGTGCAAAAACCACATCCGAAGAGCAGCTCGTAAGCAAAAGCGGATTCTATTTTGACACCAGCATTTCTTTACAAATCTATAGTGAACAGGGAGAAGCACTTCTGGAGAAGTGTTTTTCTTTGTGTGCAGAATTAGAAAAAACCTTCAGTCGGACGCTGGAAACCAGTGAATTGTATAAAGTCAATCACAGAAGCAGCGATACGGTGGAGGTTTCGGATGATCTGGCCAAGGTGATCCGGGTGGGATTGGACTATGGTGATTTGTCTGACGGAGTGCTGGATATTACCATAGCACCGGTTACGGACCTCTGGGATTTTAAAAGTCAGGAACATCATTTGCCGGCAGAGGCGGACATTCAGGCAGCTCTGGCGAAGGTGGATTATAAAAAGGTGCATCTGGATGGGACTACCCTTACTTTTGACTCACCGGATACCATGCTGGATCTGGGTGCTGTGGCCAAGGGGTACTGTGCAGACCGCCTGAAGGAATATCTGACATCACAGGGTGTGAAAAGCGGTCTCATCAATCTGGGCGGCAATGTGCTGACTTTAGGCAGTAAGCCGGACGGATCGGATTGGAATGTAGGTATACAAAAGCCTTTTGCTGACAGGGGCGTGGTGGAGCGGACGGTCTCTGTTACGGATAAGAGCGTGGTCTCTTCCGGCATCTATGAACGGTATTTTGAACTGGACGGCGTGCTTTATCACCATGTGCTGGATCCGGCGACGGGCTATCCGGTGAAGACGGACCTGGCGGAGACGACCATCGTGACGGATGCGTCTGTATATGGCGATGCAATGAGTACCATCTGTCTGCTCAAAGGCAAAGACGGCGCCAATGCTTTTATAGAAAAAATGAAAGCACAGGGCATGGATATCAATGCGTTTTTGACAGAGGAATAGCATCTGTGTTAGAATGATGAAATGAAAAAAAGAGATATAATACTGGTTGCGGCGGTACTGATCCTGGCGGGGGGAATATGGCTCATAACAAGAGTTTTTTTCAATGACTCCGGCGGGCAGCTGCGCATTACCGTAGATAATGAAATATATGGGACCTATGATCTGAAGCAGGATCAGGAGATCCAGATTGGGACGACCAATACCTGTGAAATAAAAGGTGGAAAAGTGACTATGATCCAGGCGGATTGTCCGGATCATATTTGCATGCATTCTGCTGCCATTGATAAGGATGGCGGGACCATTGTCTGTATGCCGAACCGGGTGTTTTTAGAGATCGTGGGGCAGGAGGATGGCGGCGTGGATACCATCGCCCAATAAAGGGAAAATAAAATGAAAAATAAAATTGCATTCTTGGGACTGTTTGCCGCACTGGCTATTATTCTTGGCTATGTGGAATCCCTGCTGCCTGTCTTTATAGGAATACCGGGGATCAAGCTGGGATTGACCAATCTGGTCATCGTCTTTATCCTGTATCTGTATTCTTGGAAGGAGGCACTGCTGATCTCGGTGGTGCGCATTCTGGCGATCGGATTTCTGTTTGGGAATCTTTACAGCATCCTGTTTAGCCTGGCGGGCGGTGTTTTAAGTCTTTTTGTCATGTACTTTATGCGAAAGATACCCGGATTTTCCGTACTGGGCGTGAGCGTGGCAGGAGGGGTGACCCACAACATAGGGCAGCTTTTTGTGGCGGCCTTTGTGGTGACGAATTTTAAACTTATGTATTATCTGCCGGTGCTTCTGGTATCGGGGGTGGTGACAGGACTTTTGATCGGCATGGTCAGCGGCGAGATCTGGAAACATGTAGGCGCATATATCAGAAAAAACAACAGGGAGAAATTATGATAGCATATATCATCGGCACTGTTGCCGAAGTAGGGGAAAACAAGATCATACTGGAAAATAATCATATGGGCTACAATATTTTTGTCCCATCCACCATGCTGGGCAGCCAACTGCGTATGGGGGATGAGGTCAAGGTCTATACGTACTTGAATGTGAAAGAAGATGCCATGCAGCTCTATGGTTTTCTGTCCAAGGATGATCTGGAAGTATTTCAGCTGCTGCTTGGGGTCAATGGGATCGGGCCTAAAGGAGCCCTTGGCATTTTATCAGGGCTGACGGCGGACGAACTTCGTTTTGCTGTGCTGGCGGATGATGCGGTGACCATATCCAAAGCACCGGGTATCGGAAAAAAGACAGCTCAGAAACTGATCCTGGAATTAAAGGACAAACTGAATCTGCAGGATGCTTTCGAACAGAAACTGGCCAATCAGGCGGTAGCTGGTCCGGGACAGAGCGGTCTTTTGGATGCCAGAGGGGAAGCCGTGGAGGCGCTCACAGCCCTTGGCTATTCTGGCGCAGATGCTCTGCGGGCGGTAAAACTGGTGGATATCACGGAAGATATGGATGTGGAAGTGATACTGAAACTGGCACTGAAAGCGTTATAAGAGAGTTGCTGTTCACTCAGTTATAAGAGAGGAAGGTCATGACGAAACGAATGATTACCACGGATATTACCGAGGAAGATGTGAAAATCGAGAGCGGTCTGCGGCCTCAGAGTCTGGACGAATATATTGGACAGGAAAAGGCTAAGGACACCCTGCGTGTCTATATTGAGGCGGCACGCCAGAGAGGCGATGCCCTGGATCATGTACTCTTTTACGGACCACCCGGACTTGGCAAGACCACTCTGGCTGGGATTATTGCCAATGAGATGGGGGTACATATGAAGGTGACCTCCGGCCCGGCGATTGAAAAGCCCGGTGAGATGGCGGCTATTTTGAATAATCTGCAGGAGGGGGATGTGCTCTTCGTGGACGAGATCCACCGTCTGAATCGGCAGGTGGAAGAAGTACTGTATCCGGCCATGGAAGATTATGCTATAGATATTCTTATCGGCAAGGGGGCGACGGCCCGCTCTATTCGGCTGGACCTGCCAAAGTTTACCCTGGTGGGTGCTACCACAAGAGCCGGTATGCTGACGGCACCGCTCCGTGACCGTTTTGGGGTCGTGCATCATCTGGAATTTTATAACGAAGAAGAGTTAGAAACCATTATCCTGCGTTCTGCCCAGGTGCTTCAGGTGGAGATCGATACCAAAGGCGCGGCTGAGATGGCAAAGCGTTCCAGAGGTACGCCGCGTCTGGCGAACCGTCTGCTGAAACGTGTACGTGACTTTGCACAGGTGCGTTATGACGGTGTGATCACCGCAGAGGTGGCATCCAATGCCCTGGATCTTCTGGAAGTAGACCGTTACGGTCTGGATCAGGTGGATCGACGCATTCTGACGACTATTATTACAAATTTCCAGGGTGGTCCTGTAGGCTTAGATACCCTGGCCGCCGCCATCGGAGAGGATTCCGGCACCATAGAGGATGTGTATGAGCCATATTTGCTCAAAAATGGCTTCTTAACCAGAACCCCAAGAGGCCGAATGACCACCGACCTGGCAGCACATCACTTGGGGCTGGAAATATAAAAAAGGTGAAGTGCTTTTGGTAGCGGAAGACAAATAAGTAAGTTGCTGCCAAAAAGATGAAGTCATTTTGGTAGCAGAAGGCAAATAAGCAAGTTGCTGCCAAAAAAGTGAAGTGCTTTTGGTAGCGGAAGACAAATAAATAAGTTGCTACCAAAAAGATAGAGTGCTTTTGGTGGCGGGAGACAAATAAGTAAGTTGCTGCCAAAAAGATGAAGTCATTTTGGTAGCAGAAGGCAAATAAGCAAGTTGCTGCCAAAAAGATGAAGTCATTTTGGTAGCGGAAGACAAATAAATAAGTTGTACCAAAAAGATAGAGTGCTTTTGGTAGCGGGAGACAAATAAGTAAGTTGCTGCCAAAAAGATGAAGTCATTTTGGTAGCAGAAGGTAAGTAAGCAAGTTGCTGCCAAAAAAGTGAAGTGCTTTTGGTAGTGGGAGACGAATAAATAAGTTGCTGCCAAAAAGATAGAGTGTTTTTGGCAGCGGAAGATAAATAAGTATGCTCCATGACGATAAATGAAAAAAAGGTTGTTTTTCTGTCTGTTTTGTTTATAATGGAAGTAATCAAAGTTTTGGAACAAAAGAATCGGAGGATATAGGAATATGTCAGCGAAAAATACCACACAGGTTTTGATCGGGGGGAAGATTGTTACCCTGAGCGGATATGAAAGCGAAGAATATTTACAGAAAGTTGCGGCATATTTGAACCATAAATTAGCGGAACTTGGGGAGATCAAAGGGTTTGCAAGACTGCCGGGTGAGACGAAGCAGACCATGCTGTCGCTGAATATCGCCGATGATTATTTTAAGGCGAAAAAGCAGGCGGAGACCTATGAGGAAGATCTGCAGACAAAGGATAAAGAACTGTATGATCTGAAACATGATCTGGTGGCATTGCAGGTTCAACTGGAAAAATTAAAAAAGATGCAGCGATAAAAAAAGCCCCCGAGGAAGAAATATCCCAGGGGCTTTTCAAAATATGTGTCAACAATAAGAACGGAGTATAGTATGAAAGCAGAACTATTAGCACCGGCAGGTTCTTACGAGAGCCTGGTGGCGGCTGTGGCGGCGGGGGCGGACGCGGTCTATATCGGAGGGGATAAATTCGGCGCACGGGCATTTGCCAACAATCTGGATCAGGAAATGATGCTGGAGGCCATTGATTATGTGCATCTCCATGGCAGAAAATTATATATGACCGTCAATACACTGCTGAAAGAGCGGGAACTGGAAGAAGAATTGTATGATTACCTGCTGCCTTTCTATGAACGGGGGCTGGATGCAGTCATCGTGCAGGATATGGGCGTACTGACCTTTGTGCGCAGCCGTTTCCCGGATCTGCATGTGCATGTGAGCACACAGATGTCCATAAGCGGTGCGGCAGGTGCAGCCAATCTGGAAGCCCTGGGCGTGACCCGGGTGGTGACGGCAAGAGAATTGTCCTTACAGGAAATCTGCGCCATACATGACACTTGTCACGTGGAGATCGAAAGCTTTGTCCATGGGGCACTGTGTTACTGTTATTCCGGTCAATGCCTTATGAGCAGCATGCTGGGCGGAAGAAGCGGCAATCGAGGCCGCTGTGCACAGCCCTGCCGTCTGCCTTATCAGGTCAGTGAGCAGGGGCGGCCCTTAAATAATGCACAGAATCAATACCCTTTGAGTCCCAAGGATATGTGTACCATAGAAATACTGCCGGAACTTTTGGAGGCGGGTGTATATTCTTTAAAGATCGAGGGACGCATGAAGAAGCCGGAATACACGGCAGGGATCGTGCGCATTTACCGGAAATATCTGGATCTGTATTTTGCAGATCCGAAGCATTACAAGGTGGACAGGCGGGATATCCAGGAATTATATGATATTTACAACCGGGACGGCTTTAACCAGAGTTATTATAAAGAGCGCAACGGCAGGGATATGATCGCCGTGGAAAACCGCAAGGAAGCCGATGGGAAAAAATCCAGAAACGAAGAACTTTTTGCATCTTTGCGGAAGGAATATATAGAAAAGAAACAGCAGCTTTCCATCTATGGCTGGCTGGAACTGGAGTTGGATAAGCCGGCAAAACTTCAGGTTGTCTATGGAGAAGCAGCCTTTTGTGCAGAAGGAGCGGTGGTGGAGGCGGCGAAAAACCAGCCCATGACCAGAGAGCGCATTCTTGCCCAGGTGCAGAAGACGGGGAATACGCCTTTTACATTTGCACAGCTGGAAGTTCAGATGTCAGAGGATATTTTCGTACCCATGCAGCAGCTAAATGGATTGCGCAGAGATGCATTAGAAGGTCTGCAGCGGGCAATACTGCAAAAAGACAGGCGTAAGGCACCCGGGCAGGAGGATGAGGAACAGGGAAAAACAGGAAGTACAAAAGGGCAAAAAAAGGATAGTCAGCAGTGGGGGAAGAATACAGCCGCAGGCAGAACAACGCCAATTTTTGCCAGCGTGGAGACCATGGAACAGTTAGAGATCCTTTTGCAGGAGGAGTCTGTTGCCGGCATTTATGCGAATTTCTCCATGTTTCTTACGAAAGAGTATCCGCAGACTGTGGTGGAATATATCAAGCAGTGCAGGAAAAAGCAAAAAGAAGCATATCTGGCTCTGCCATATATTGTGCGAAACGATGATCTGAGTCCGTATGAGACAGATCTGTCCGATTTTGTGAAGCAGGGCTTGACTGGATTCTTGATCCGCAATATGGAGACCTATGGGGTATTAAAAGGCCGGCAGCTGCAAACGTACTGCGTCCTGGACAGCAATCTCTACACCTGGAATCACCGGGCGGCGGATTACTGGTGCAGAGAGGGCGTAGAGGGAGACACCGTACCTTTTGAGTTAAATGAAAAAGAACTGCACAATCGTGACAATACGTTCAGTGATATGGTGGTATACGGCTATGTGCCCCTTATGATGTCGGCCCAGTGTGTGAAAAAAACGCTGGATCACTGCACAAAAAATTCGGACACATTGACCTTAAAAGACAGATATAAGAAAGAATTTTGTGTAAAATGCGACTGTAGATTCTGTTATAATATCATTTATAACAGTGTGCCTCTGTTTCTGCTGAAACAAAAAGAGGCTGTTCGAAACATGCATTGCAGGCGTCTGCGCCTGTCTTTTACTATGGAACGTGGCATTCAGGTGCGGCGTATCCTACAGGAGTGGAACGAGGGAAGGCTTCTGTCAGATAAGGGTGAGTATACCAAAGGGCACTTCCAGCGGGGAGTGGAATAGGTGATTATGTGCTTAATATTATAGTTGAATTATCAAAATATCTGTTGCTGATATTGATTATTCTGTATGCGTTCCAATGCTTTACTGTATTCAAACGCAGGACAGAGGAAAAGAAAAAAAAGGTGCTGTACAAGCAGTTTACCATGATCCTGCTGCTGGAGGGCTGTGGGTTTCTGATCTTGTTTCTAAATACTATGGACTGGAAGATAGCGGCTCTTTTCGGGGCGATTGTCCTGTTTTTTTCCATTATCCAGATCCTGTACCGGCTTATTTATCCAAAGGCATCTCTTCTGGTGGTCAACAATATGTGTATGCTGCTGGCGGTAGGATTTTTGATCCTGACCAGGCTGGATTATGAGGAGGCGGTGAAACAGTTTATCATTGCGGCGGGAGCCACGGTGATCGCCTTTATTATCCCGGTCATCATACGGAAATTAAAGGTTTTAAGCAGGCTGACCTGGCTGTATGGTGTCCTTGGCATGATCTGTCTTGGTATCGTGCTGGTGCTGGCGCAGATGAGCGGCGGTGCGAAACTGTCTATTTCTGTTGGTGGCATCACCATACAGTTTTCGGAGCTGGTAAAGATTACATTCGTATTCTTCGTGGCCTCCATACTTGCGGTGGACCGGACCTTCAAAAAGATTGTTATCGCCACGGTGGTGGCGGCGGCTCATGTGGGTATCCTGGTACTTTCCACGGACCTGGGAACCGCACTGGTCTTTTTTATCACCTATCTGGTCATGCTGTATGTGGCAACAAAAAAACTGCGTTACGCGGCGGCCGGACTGGCGGCCGGGGGTGGCGCTGCCGTGGCGGCCTATTTCCTGTTTAACCATGTGCGGCAGCGTGTGGTGGCGTGGAAAGATCCGTTTGCAGTCTACCAGACCTCCGGGTATCAGATCGTGCAGTCACTGTTCGCTATCGGTGCTGGCGGGTGGTTTGGCATGGGACTCGGTCAGGGATCGCCCACGACTATACCGGTGGCCTCACGAGACTTTGTCTTTGCGGCTATCTGTGAGGAACTTGGCGGCGTATTTGCCATCTGCCTGATATTGATCTGTATGAGCATGTTTCTTATGATCGTCAATATTTCCATGCAGATCAAGAATCCGTTTTATAAATTAGTAGCCCTGGGACTTGGAACAGAATATGCATTTCAGGTATTTCTCACCATCGGCGGTGTGACCAAATTCATACCTATGACCGGTATCACGCTGCCTTTGGTAAGTTACGGAGGAAGTTCGGTCATGAGTACGATCATCATGCTGGCTATCGTGCAGGGACTGTATATTCTGAGAGAAGATGAAGGAGAACAACTTGAAAAAGAACGACAGGAAAGAATGGAAAGAGAAGAAGGCAGAGGAAAAGAGATTAGCCAAAGAACGGCGGGCAAAAGGTAAGGAGTACGTTATCGTATCCTATCTTTTTGTTGCGATTTTCTTATCTCTGATCGGATATCTGGTTTATTTTAATGTTGTCCTGAAGGATGATATTCTGGCAAGTCCTTACAACAAACGGCAGGATTCGGCCAGCGAGCGCGTGGTGCGCGGAGATATCAAGTCCTTGGACGGAGAGACACTGGCGACGACCAACGTGGGTGAAGACGGGAAAGAGACCAGATACTATCCTTTTGAGAATATGTTTGCCCAGGTGGTGGGGTATTCTACCAATGGAAAAAGCGGATTGGAGACTCTGGCCAATTACCAGCTGCTTTCCTCTAATACCTTCATTCTGGACCAGGTACAAAATGATTTCAGCAAAAAGAAAAATGCGGGGGATACCGTGGTGACGACCCTGTCAGTCAAACTGCAGCGGGCGGCGTACAAGGCGCTGGGGGATTATGACGGAGCCGTGGTGGTCCTGGAACCGAAGACAGGGAAGATACTGGCTATGGTGAGCAAACCGGATTTCAATCCCAATACCATAGGGGAAGACTGGGCCGATATGGTGGAAGATAAGAACAATTCTGCCCTGGTAAACCGGGCTACCCAGGGGGCTTATCCTCCGGGTTCTATTTTCAAGATTGTGACATCACTGGCTTATCTGCGGGAGAAGGGAACGCTGGACGGTTTTTCCTTTGACTGTGTGGGTGAGCTGACCAGTGAGGACCATACCATACACTGCTATAACAACAATGCCCATGGACAGGAGGATTTTGCCACGGCATTTGCCAAATCCTGTAACAGTGCATTTGCCCAGATCGGTTTGGACATTAATGGGAATGCTATCAACAAAGCAGCCAACGATCTTTTGTTTAATGCAAAGCTGCCTTATGATCTGGAATACAATAAGAGTAAATTCGCTCTGGATAATAATTCCGGCGATGCGCTGACCATGCAGACGGCTATCGGACAGGGTAATACATTGACTTCACCGTATCATATGGCGCTTATCGTGTCTGCTATCGCAAACAACGGTACACTTATGGAGCCGTATCTCATCGACCATGTGGAAAATACCAATGGCGATGTGGTATCGTCCAGCAAGTCAAAAGAATACAAGGCGCTGCTCACTCCCAGTGAAGCCCAGACGCTGCAGCAGCTCATGGAAGGTGTTGTGACTGGCGGTACAGGCAGCAAATTAAACGGTAATGGATATACGGCAGCCGGAAAGACCGGCTCTGCAGAATATTCCACCGCGGACGGTACAGGGACGCATTCCTGGTTCGTTGGATATTCCAATGTGGAGAGCCCGGATATCGTCGTGGCAGTCATCGCGGAGGGCGCAGGCACCGGAAGTGAAGTGGCCGTACCTATCGCATCACAAATCTTCGACGCATATTACTACGATTAATCTTGCAGGAGACCGGGAAAAGAGTTATACTAGTACCAGTTATTGAGAACACACACCAGGAGGAATTGCAATGATTGAAGCAACCAGTTGTGGTGGTGTGGTGATATTTCGTGGTAAGATTTTGCTTTTATACAAAAGTTATAAAAATAAGTATGACGGTTGGGTTTTACCAAAGGGAACGGTAGAAGCGGGAGAAGACTACAAAGATACCGCAGTTCGCGAGGTGCTGGAAGAGACAGGGGCCCAGGCTACGATTATCAAGTATATCGGGAAGAGCCAATATAGTTTCAGTGTGCCGGAGGATACGGTGGAGAAGGATGTCCACTGGTATCTTATGATGGCCAGCAGCTACCACAGCAAGCCGCAGCGGGAAGAGTATTTCGTGGATTCCGGCTATTACAAGTTCCATGAAGCATACCACTTACTGAAATTTTCCAATGAACGTCATATTCTGGAGATGGCTTATGCAGAATATGAGGATCTACGCAAGGCGAATTTATGGGGGAACCACAAATATTATTAATGGAATGTGAGAGGGAAGGGGAGACTTGTGCTCTCCTTTCTTAAACGGTGGAGAACAGGAAAAGGAAAAGGCTTATGCTCACATGGTATGAAAAGATTTATGTAGGGAATACTGCTAAAAAGAATGAAACAAAAATAAGACGGAAACTGGATCAGGGGAAATTTGTTCCTGGAGTTTATCTGATCACGATGGCTTCTAATCCGGCTAACAATCTGGATATCATCGGCACTGCTTTTTTGAAACAGAAAGCGGTGTACGAACGTTGTCCTATGGTGGTGGGTATGGCGAAGGGATATGAGGAAGCTTTGGAACTGGTACAGCAGATTACCGAAGATGTTTTGGCGCAGACTGGAGATGCAGGAATTCGGAATTTTTTCCTGAATGGGTGAATAGATGCTACATATGATTCTGATGATACTAAAAATAATAGGGATTATACTGCTGGTGATACTGGGGCTTTTGTTGCTCCTGATCCTGGCCGTGCTTTTTGTGCCTTTCCGCTACCATGGAAAGGGAGAAAAGCAGGGGAAACGTATCTGTGGGCAGGCAGGTGTCTCCTGGCTGGCACACATGATATCTGTGCGGTTTATCTATGAAGACGGTAAGACCGATCTGATCTTCCATATTTTCGGAATAGATCCCAGGCGGGTGGCACAGTTCTTGGCACGGCATCGGCGGAAGAAGCCGGACAAAAAGCAGCGGGGACCTGAGAAAAAGCAGGAGCCGCAACGAATAGAAGAGGCGGATCCGATCAGAGAAATACCAGAAATACCACCTGTAGAGATAAAACCTGCGGAAGAAATAACCGCAGAACGGACCGTTCCAGAAAAGATACAGGCACCTGCACTGCCGCAAAAAGCAATGGATGAAATAGAAAGCGCAGATACGGGGAGTCCGGAACCTGTGAAAAAGACAGGAAGACTTCGCAGCATCTGGCAGAAAATCCGCAGTATATTCCGCAGCATCATAGGTATACCGGGACACATCTGGAGTATCTGCAAAAAAACAGCATTAACAATTCGCACGATCTGTGCTAAAATAAGTCAATGGAAAAAATTTCTTACAGATGAGAGGACAAAGGCAGCCTTGCGGCGCGTCCGGGGAGAGATTTTTCTGATATTAAAGCATATACGTCCCCGCAAGCTGCAGGGCCGTGTGGTGTTTGGGTTAGAGGATCCTTATGAGACAGGAGAGATTCTGGCCGTGCTGGGTATGTTGTATCCCTTTTATGGGAATCATATTCAGATAAACCCGCAGTTCGACCGTATGGTACTGGAGGGTGAACTGGCTTTGAAAGGCCGGATCTATACATTTGTGCTGCTGCGGACCGCGTGGCGCATTTACCGGGATAAAAATGTTAAATTCGTTATTAAAAATTTCCAACACAAGGAGGAGTAGAAATGGCAAACGATAATAATTTCCAGTCTACCGTAGAATCATTATTCAAGGGGATGGACAGTTTTATTACATCAAAAACAGTAGTCGGAGAGGCGATACATGTGGGAGATACTATTATCCTGCCGTTGATCGATGTCTCTTTTGCAGTTGGCGCAGGTGCTATGGCTGGGGATAAGAAGGATAATGCCGGCGGCGGTATGGGCGGAAAGGTCTGCCCGAGCGCAGTGCTGGTCATCGCTAATGGGACAACCAAACTGGTCAATGTGAAGAATCAGGATGGACTGACTAAGATCCTGGATATGGTACCGGATTTTGTGAATAAATTCTCCGGCGGAAGCAAAGAGGAACCTGTATCAAACGCTGCCGCGGCTGGGACAGTAAACGAAAAAGAAGATTAATAAAAAGTACAGGACATATCTGTCATGGGTGCACAGGTTTGTGCATAGAATAGTAAAAAGCATAAGGATGCACGCGGGCTATGCGCTGTTTGGTTGGATTTGCTTTGTTCTGTATCGGCATCGGTATGCTGGTAATGCTGTTTATACCAAAGTGCTTCATGGCGGCAGTGATAGCAATCGCGCTGCTGCTGGTCGGCTATAATCTGTTCTGCTGTGACTGAAAGGTTCCTTTTCCTATTATCCTGTTGTCCTGAATATTTACACAAAAAAAGACCTGACACTTTTGCCAGGTCTTAATTTTGCTATGCGATTAAACTCGTTCAACGCGTCCGGACTTCAAGCAAGAAGTACATACATATGTCTTCTTGGCAGCACCGTTAACTTTAATCTTTACAGATTTGATGTTAG
>JAQUWF010000094.1 GCA_028692975.1 Lachnospiraceae bacterium | reverse complement strand
TGGATACCAGGTCCATGCAGGCGGCTACGACAGCAATAATAAATATAATGCTCCCTTGCACTGTCATTGTTTTACCTCGCTTATTTCATTTACGTAAATGGGAAAATGTGTCGGAACCGACTTATGTGATGTGTCTCATTATAGACAGGTGGACTTCGTTTGTCCAGTACTTTTTTTCTTTTTTGTAAATTTTATTTTTTCTTGTCTTTTTTCTTGCATTTTCATGTGTTTTTAGTCCTGCACATTCCTTTTGGGTAATGCACGCCTTCCACCTCCTTCCCTTACCCAATCTTTACTCTTTCTCTTCCGCAAAACATAAACTTGTTAGTCTCTTTGGGTATAATGCCATGTTCTCCCGCACCTCTTACCCAATCGGAGGATGAAAACCTGGCTCCCGCGCCAGCTTGCTTATGTTTTTGGGTAACGCATGCCTTCCATCTCCTTTCCTTACCCAATCTTCACTCCTTTTCTTCCGCTAAACATAAGCTTGTTGTTCTCTTTGGGTATGGTGCCATATTCTACCGCGCCCCTTACCCAATCTTCACTCTTTTTCTTCCGCTAAACATAAGCTTGTTGGTCTCTTTGGGTATGGCGCCATGTTCTACCGCACCTCTTACCCAATCGGAGGATGAAAACCTGGCTCTCGCACCAACTTGCTTAGCCTTTTGGGTAATTCGCGCCTCACACTGCCTTCCCTTACCCAATTTTTACTCTATCTCTTCCGCAAAACCTAAACTTGTTGGTCTCTTTGGGTATGGCGCCATGTTCTACCGCACCTCTTACCCAAACGGAGGATGAAAACCTGGCTCTCGCGCCAACTTGCTTTATTTTTTATGCCTTGTTGTTATTTTGATCCATGCCTGGTTTTTTCATGGAGCCGTCTGGCTGGGTGTCGGGGGCAGTGCCGTCTTCGGCCGTGGCACCTCTGCCTCCTCCGTTGCCGCGGCCTCCGGTCATTCCATTGGTGCCTGCAGTGGTTTCTTCACCAGTATCAGAGATCGTTGTTACAGTCTGAGACGGTGTGATGTCTGTCAGCTCCGTGGTCCCGGCGTATGCCGTATAGGTGCTGCCCTGCTGAATCTCTGGGGACACCCACACAAAACTGCTGTAACTCTTGCCCGGTGTATAATCCAGCACCGCCTTGCCCTCCGCATCCTTGATCACAATACTGCTGCCTGCCTCCTGCTGGGAAGCATAAACCATGGTGATGCAGTTCTCCTGGGAAGAACTATCTACAGTCTGCATCATGCCAGAACTTCCCACGGCCAGAAGTGTACCGCCTGTAACCGCATAGGTCCCACTATAATCCAGGGCTCCGTTCCCACTGTCTGTAGGTCCTTCTACGATAATGTCTCCGCCTGTCTGGGTAATATTCCCGTTAGAATCCAGTCCGTCCCCAGCTGCATCCACAGTGATCGTGCCACCATTGATGGTCAGCGTGCCCGAAGAAGTTTCCATCATGCCTCCCCCCTGCATTGCTCCGCCACCTGCCGCATCTGCGTTGTCCACGCCATCCGGTGCGCTTTCTATATCTCCACTGCCTGCTCCATCCGGTGCGCCAGCCGCATCTGGCATACCTGCTGTCCCGCTGTCCGCACTTGTACTTCCACCTGCTGCATTAAATCCATCATCCGTAGCCGTCAGATCAATAGTGCCGCCGTTCACCGTAATATCTGCGCTCTCCATGCCTTCATAACACGTATCGATAGTGATCGTTCCGTCCTGTACCAGCAATACCTCATCCGCATGAATGCCGTCATCCCCTGACTGGAGGGAGAACGTCCCACCTGCAATCTCCACCCCATAATTGCTGTGGATCGTATCGTTGGAAGCATCAATGGCATAGGTACCGCCCTGTACAGTCAATGTTCCTCCTGCTTTCAGCCCCTTATATCCCCCGGTGGATTCCTCCGCAGTATCGGTATCTTCCGCGTCCTCCGACTGGGTCCATGTGCCGCGGCCACCCTGCATATCTGCCATGGAGGCACCTCCCATACCGGGATGCGCCGCCGCATTTTCATAGCCTCCGTCCGCAGTGATCTCATAAGTACCGTCTATTAAAAGCATGCCTGTTTCTGCCTGAATCCCATCGCCTCCCGAAGCGATAACAAATCTACCATTTTCGATATAAACAAATCCACAGTCCGCATCCTCCGCATTGGTGGATTTGATGCCGTCTCCCTGGGATGTGATCGTAAAATCACCGTCCCGGATCGCCACCTGATCCTTGCCCACCAGACCGTCATCCGCCGACTCGACCACATACGTTCCTTCTATAATGCGCAGATCATCCTTACTCTGGATGCCATTATTCACATTAGCCGTAACACGCAGCGTCCCCGCCCCATTGCATACCAGATCTGCCTTGCTGTAGATAGCCGCAGTCAATTCTTCATCGTCATAAGTGCTCCCGTCCGATACCACATTCTCCGTATCTTTCTCCAGCGAAATGATGACCTTATCCGCTGTCACCACCTGTATTGGTGTCGTATTCTCACTGTGTATATTCACCCCATTGAGTACAATGCGCACATCGCTGGTATCCGTAGCATCGACCACTATCGATCCATCATTCAGCGTCCCGCTGATCACATACGTCCCCGGTTCCGTGATGGTCAGCTTTGTCCCGTCCGTGGTCGCGCCGCTGCCTTCCATGGTAATAGAATCTCCATTAAAGGTGATCGTGGTATGCTCTTCCCCGCTCCAGTCTGTATAGGCATCGTCCTCCTTGATGCCCACCATATCCTCCGTCACCGCCAGCTGGGACACGGTGATCTCGGTATCCTCTCCGGCCGTCGATCCGGTATCCGTACTGCTTCCACCGCTTTGGGCACTTGCGCTGCTCGTACTATCTGCACTGTCTGCCGCGCTTTCCACCGATGCAGCCGCCCCACATCCAGACGCGCCAAGTACCGCCACACCAAGCATTCCCGCCAATAATTTACTCACATACTTTTTCTTCATATGATTTCCTCCTATAATTCCGGTCCTGCCTCGGCTATTCTGCCGCAGACGATAGCCAGATTCCCATTGCGGCAGCGGATGGTATCGATCATTTCTTTCTCCCGCGCCGGGTCTTTGAGTTCTATCTGATAATCCAATTCATACATACTGCCCAGATTGATAGTCTTCACTTTGTTCAACTGCGCTCTCTTGGTATATTCCGCAAAAACATCATCAAAAATCCCTGTATAATCCAAATCTTCCGGTATGGTGATCTTCAAATCCTTATCGATCTCCTTTCGCTCCCCGAAACTGCTCTTGGACAGCAATAACAAAATCACAGCAATCGATATGGTAAACAAAACTGCAAAAATCACCTCGCCCATGCCGCAGGCCAGCCCGATGGCCATGGCAAAAAAGATACTTGTAATTTCCTTGGAGGTCCCCGGCACCGAACGGAAACGGATCAGCCCGAAGGTCCCAAGGACCGCCACGCTGGTCCCCAGATTGCCGTTCACCATAAGGATTACGATCTGCACCAGAATCGGCAAAAGCGCCAGCGTAATGACAAAATTTTTTGTATACTTTCCCTGCATCATATAGACTACTGCAACGATGATGCCCAAAATCAGTGCCGCCGCCATGCAGATAAGTGCGCTTTCCACAGAAATGCTTCCCCCTGACGTGTCGATTATGCTTGTGAACATAATTGAATTCCTCCCTTATTTTCTTGTATTTCCTGCTTCATTTCTTTATAAATATTTCCGTACTTAGAAAAGGAAACCGGGTATATCTCCAGTTCTGACAGACATTCTACCAGCCACATCGGCATGGCCTGTCCCACCTTGATTTCCATGACCTGTTCTCCATTTTCCAGCAGAAGTTCACCGTAATCTCCCTTGCGCAGATCCAGATCATATTCACGAGAACGAATATGGCGGTCAAAGGTAATGCGAATGCCAGAGTCCTCTTTTCCAAAATATGCCATGCGGTCATAGGCCAGGAACAGCTTCGCCTCCGGTCTGTAATGCTGCATAAAATAATTAATTTCCCGCAGGATCTGGCTATTCCCGGAAGGCTTGATGCCGTGATTGAGATAAGCGTCTGCCTCCCACATGGACACGCCCTCCCTTCTTTTATAGACCACCTTCTGGTATTTCTTCTTGATCTCTATGTACACTTCCTGTTCTGCGGTGGGCACACCATAGCTGCGCAGACGCAGTTTCTCTTTATATCTTGGCTTTTCTATGGACCGTCTGACCAGATCATATTGACAGGTATCGTAATAAATATTACATATGGTATGCAGCCCATATTCATCCAGCTGCATATATGGCTCGATTTTCTTCAAAAGCTCCTGTTGCTTCTCCCTGGTAAGCAGATATTTGACTTCCATTCGCTGAAAAACATAATCAACTTTTTTCCCCATATTTTGTCCTCTCATTCTTTTATCTATGTTCATTTCGTAAAATCAGTGTAAAATATTTTTGTGTTCAGGACTTGGATAAATTGTGAAAAAAGCATGAAAAAAGGAACTGCACGGATGCAATTCCCTTTCAAATACGCGATATAATATTAGCAAACTATGTTCATTCCTAAAAATGATAATTGAATATATAAGACGTAAAGCCCGTAACTACGGTCAGCATCACCATTATTACACAGAGCAAAACGCCTACTCCACTGCAGATCACACCGGCGATAGCCATGCCTCTGCCCGCATACCCTCTGACCATACTGACAATACCCAGCGCTAATCCCACGATGGCGCATGGAATAGACAAATACCATATGCAGCACAGGCATAAAGAAACAATACCCAATACCATGGATGCAATGGAAAATCCCTTACCCTGCTCAACCGGTTCCGGGTTATGGTACTGCGGCTGTCCCCCTGTGGGCGGTACCGGCGGTACGGGCGGCACTGGCGGCACCTGCTGATATGCCTGGAATGCAGGTCCCGGCTGAGACGGCATGCTTTCCGTTTCATTTACCACCGGACCAGACTGCGGCGATACAGTTTCTACTTTTGGAGCACTCGGCCCCGGCTCCGTTACCACGGTCGCCCCTTCATTTACCACAGGCTCCACTTCCGGTGCAGCGGCCTCCATGTTATTTACAGCCGGCTCCGGCTTTACCGGTTCCGGCGTTCCCAAATTCATATTTTCATCACTCACAGTCTTTATCCTCCTGTGTTTCTACGCAGCATCGAAATGCATCGAACACCGCTGCATTAATCTCCTTAACAGTATCTATATCCATTTTAACAAGTTCCCGGTCATAGGTCAACAACCCATTCACTTCCGCCTCCACATCTGACAGCTGTGTGTAGACCGTGGTAGAAAGTCCCCGTGCTATGTTGGGAATGATCTCCTCCCGCATGAGCCGCACGTAACGCTCGGTCAGTGTCTCCTTATTCCTGTAAATGCGATACCCGAAGGTCACCTCCCCATAGATATGCTCCGGTACAGGCATGGCATAACCGCCGTATTCCGTCAGGGCTACCATACGGTTCTTTGGCTTGTTCTTCAACTTAAACCAATAGTTGTGAATGCTGTACACATCCCCGCCGCCCTGGTCGAACCAGCCGCTGGCCTCATCGATCAATCTCCCTGCATCCAGTTTGCGCACCATGAGAGTTGCCTCTTTCGCGTCAAACTGTCCCCAGCCTTCATTGAACGGTACCCAGGCCGCAATACACGGCACATTATACAGTGCTTTGATCATGTCATGGAGTTCTGTATAATATTCTTCCCGCCCTGCCACATCATTTCTGGACAGGATACGATATTTATCATCCTTGATATGGCGGCAGGTAATGTTCATGATATTGGGCATGACTGTCACAAAATTGTATGGGTAGCGCGTCCCGCCATTGACCATATCCTGCCATACGACCATCCCAATGCGGTCGCAATGCATATACCATCGGGCCGGCTCTACTTTAATATGTTTCCGCAGCAGATTATACCCCAGCGACTTCATGCTCTGGATATCAAAAGTCATGGCCTCGTCGCTGGGCGGTGTGTACAAGCTCTCCGGCCAGTACCCCTGATCCAGCACCCCATGAAGAAAATACGGCTGATTGTTCAAAAAGAAACGCCGTATCCCCCTGGCATCTCTCGCCACGGAAAATTTGCGCATGGCAAAGTAACTTCTGATCCGGTCCTCCCCCAGAGTAATCACCAGATCGTACAGATTTGGTTCCTCCGGCGACCAGCTGATCACCTCCGGAAGTTCTATTTTACATGCCATATTCGTCTCGAAATTCGTTATAGCCACACGCTGCCCTGCAAACAGCACCTCCAGAGAACCTTTGCCCCGCCTGCGCTCATGGCTGAATACTTTTACCGTCACGCTCTTCCCGTCATAGTCTGGATCGATCTTGATATTCTCGGCATGCAGCAGCGGTACCTGCTCCATCCAGACAGTCTGCCAGATCCCGCTCTGGGCCGTATACCACATGCGGCCCGGTTCCAGAGACTGTTTTCCCTTGGAATGATACGAAGTATCCGACATATCCTGCACGGTCAGCTGGAGTATATTTTCTCCCACCTGCAGAAATTCCTGTATATAAAAAGAAAAGGGCAGATAACCGCCGGTATGTTTACCCACCGGATGCCCATTCACATATATCTCACATATCTGGTCCACTGCACCGAAATGCAGCAGTACTTCGCCCTGCATCCAGTCCTCATCCACATCCACCGACCTGCGGTAATGTAGATATTCCTCCGGCTGCAGCTGGCGGTTCACACCGGACAAAGTGCATTCCGGCGAAAACGGAACGACTATCTGGCCCTGGTATTGAGCCGGGAAGTTTTCTTCACAGGTGATCGCATAATCCCACACACCGTTTAGATTCTTATAACTTTCCCTCACAAACTGCGGGCGTGGGTATTCTTCCAGTACATGCTGGGAATCTTGTTCTTTCCCCCACTGTGTATATAGTTGATGACTCATATTGTGTCAGCTCCTTATGTTTGTCTTCGAAACCTCTTTCTTATTATACACTCTCCCTGCGCAATCCAACCATCTGTTTTTTCACTGTATCCCAGATTTTTTCTATAAATCTCATATTCGTCCACGGTTCCTCTTCCATGAGGTACACAGTAGGCGCCCGCATCGCTCCCCAGCGCCGTCTTTACTCCTTTTTCATAAGCGTAACAAAGATTTTCCGATGCCCTCTCGTATAAATTCTTCAGCACTGTATTTTCAAATCGACCGTTATCGATAAGATTATAAATCGTGGCAATCGTCGGAACCCATACCGTCTGAGACTCCGCCAGCAGATCCAGCGTGTCACGGCTCATGAAATTACCATGTTCTACACTGTCTACACCTGCCTCTACCACGTCCCGCACCGCCTGGTCTCCGTTGGTATGGCTCATGACGGCAAAGCCCTCCTCGTGGGCGATGTGTATCATTTCCCGCACCTCATCCGCCGCAAGAGCCTCCCCGGTAATCGAACCATCCGTGGCAAAATCCATGATCCCCGTGGTCATAATCTTGATAAAATCGCAGCCCTGTGCTGCAGCTTCCAGCACCAGCCTGTGATATTCCTTCAGATTTGAAAAGGCGCGACCCACGATTCCTCCGTAATAACCCTCTTTATGAATCGCAAAAACAGGGGTACGATAATCAATACCGTACTCCCCCGCCAGTTCTTTCCCTCGCCTTGACACGCCCAGATAGTCGCCCCCATCCCGCAGGAATGTGACTCCACTATGCGCATATGCCTGCAGATGCCTGCGCAGATCAGACTCATCCACCTGCCCGCTGTGCCGCCGCACCGCCTCTTTATAGTTCTCTCCATCCATAAAAAGATGGGCATGGCATTCCCCGAACATCAGTAAAAATCCTCCAGTTCCGCTTCCATTTGATTCAGCATATTGGAGTAATCTTTCAGTTGCCCAGACAGGATTTGTTTGTCATTGCGCTCGGATTTGTAGCATAACTGATGCTCCATGCTGGCCCAGAAGTCCATGGCCAGCGTGCGCAACTGTATTTCCACGGGATAATATTCCTTGGAATAAGCGCCGTACACCGCTACACCCAGGATCAGATGCAGGCTGCGATAGCCGTTTGGCTTTGGATTCGCTATGTAGTCCGACTCCTTTACCAGAATCGCGTCCAACTGTTTTTTCAGTATATCTGCCACCTCGTATACGTCCTTGATATAGTAGCAGGTAACACGGATACCTGCGATATCCGTAAGATTTTCCTTGGCTGTGTCGAAGTCAGGATTCATGTTTTTACGTTCCAGTTTCTCCAGAATACTGCCCGGCTTCTTGATGCGGTCCTTGATGCTATGTATAGCCTTGTGCCCGATGTTGCGCTCCAGGTCCTTCTGCAGGCCTTCCAGATGCGCCTTGACTATGGAATTCGCCGTCTGATACGGCTCTACAAAATCATTGTAGGTCCGGATATCAGTCACCATTTCCCTGACATTTTCGTCCATGTTATACTCTCCTCCAAAAAACTACCTTTATTTTATAAGATTTGTTTGTCCTATGTATGTCTTGTTTCTTAAAAAAATATTAAATAGTTTGGCATATTTTTTCTTTTACGTGCATATCTATATATAAGGAGTAAATTATTCCCTTTTGTTTGCATGAAATAAAAAGAGGAGCGTATATTGTGAAGAGAAAATGAGTGTTATTTATTTTGCTGGGAGTTTGTACTCTTGGGGACGCTTTGGGTGGGACATGGGCTGCCCGTTCGTATGAAAGCCTTTCCGTCCAGACGCCGGTCACGACCAACACCTTAAGTATCCAGATGCCCCAACTGCAGATGAATCTGACGGACAAGCCTGCAGAAAGTCTGGTACCGGGTGCCGTTCTCACCGCATCTACTCATGTATTCAACGATGGGGATTATGAGGAATATGTGCGTGTCAAAATAGAAAAAGCCTGGATTGATGGGAATGGAATATCTGCAGCAGGTGCAGACAGCGATTATATCACGCTGCATACCGATCACGCTTCCGACTGGATCATCCACGATACCAGCCAAGGCAGCGAAGCCAGTTACTATTATTATACAAAACCCATAGCGAAGGAGGCTGTCACATCGAACATCATCGATTCGGTGGAAATCGGCAACATCCCAAGCAGCGAACAAAACCTGTATAACAAACTGCATGTCCAGCTGAATCTCACAGCCGAATCCGTACAGCGTATCGCCGGCCGGGAAGCCATCCGCTATGAATGGAATGTTCCCTGCACCATGGACGAGAACGGACAACTGCTGGCAGTCGGCGATGCGACCACGGAATAGGAGGTCATTATGATAAGAAAATTCACCGCATTCGGGCTAGGCCTCGGCATGCTGCTTAGCCTGTGTACAACTGCTTTTGCAGAGACACTGCCCACCGTCACCTTTGACGGAAACGCCGAAAAATTCATTTCCAATGTAGACATCGAACATTTTGGTGATGCTTTTGAGGGTATCGCCCCAGGCGAGACCCGGACGCAGGATTTCACTATAAAAAACAGTGATGACCAGTCCAAGGACATTTACTTCTCAGCCAAAGCCCTGGAAGACCTGCTGGATGGCGGCAGTGCTTATTACTTTATCTCCTTTCTCCGGGATGGACAGCCTTTCTACCGCGGGACTCTGGGCGGTCCAAATGGGGCACTCACAGACCTGGGTGCACCTGATACGCCCCTTGGCTCTCCGGTGCTTCTGGCCACTTTAGAGAACGGTGAGTCTTGTGAAATGTCCATGATCTTTACTCTGGACGGTGCTTCTACCGGAAATGAATACCAGGCAAAAGACGGCTTGTTCCAATTCACCTTCTCTGCCTCGGATGCCATCACACCAGCCCCCACCGGAACACCGACGCCTTCCAGAACAACGTATACCCGCCCCGGTACCATCACCACAGCCAAAGGCGTAAAAACCTTTGACTCCGCCCCGCTGCTTCCCCTGTGCGGGCTGCTGCTCCTGTCTCTGATCGGCTTTGCCGTAGTCAACTGGGATCTCATCTTTCATCGAAAAAAGCACCGTTAAAAAATGGCTGGCGCACAATGCGGCAGCCATTTTCTTTCTGTTATTCCTGATATTCTATAATATCCTGCTCGTCCCAGCTTATGATCTGGTCCGTCTTCTTATCACGGATTGGATCGAAGCGCTCTGATTGGATCGCCTCGGCCTTTATATCGATGGATAGCGATTTATCCGCCACTGAATTGTTCCAGTTCGGTATGGTAAATCCCCGGAACAAGATAGCCTCATTGACAGATGTCAATACCTGCTGGTAATACACTTCTGTATATCCATCTGCACGGGTATCACCTATATACCAGTCCTCCCCATTGATTCCAAGGTCTTCTATAGTGAGAAGGTCTGGCTGGACTTTCTGGCCTTCCACAACCTGGCCCTCCGGGTTGACGATTTTTACCAGCGCCCTCACATAACAGGGATTTTTACCAATATTGGTAATCATTGGAATCTTTGTCACCGGCGTATTAGGCACCACATTCTCAAGATCCTCAAAATATTCCGTCATATTTCCATCTTTATATTCATGTAAAGCAATCTGAACATTACATTTACCTGCATTTACAGGCTCACTGCTCTCCTATTTCTCCCGTAGATACATTCTGTACAGCGAATGTAAAAATAGCGTCACCATTTATATCATATAGACGGTCAATGGTTTTTATGATTTTTATTTTGCTTTTGTTTTTAATGTTCTGGAATTTCATGGTGCAACTATAATCACTGCCCAGAATCTTTGTAGGACCTGTGATCTGCATGGTGCCATCCTGAAGGACGCAGTTTTCTGCGGTTATGAGTTCTCCATTTACCCGGTATTCATTAAAAGAATCCGGGTTCACCCCCACTTCCTTCACATAGTAGGACAGGCCGTCCACACCTGCTTCTTTTATAGCCGCCCATTCCCCATTGTTCAACGTGAGAATTCCATCCGTTCCCACTTGCTGTAACTCTTCCGTGCCCTCGCCCGCCGGATATACCGTGCATGTATAATTCGACGCTAATCGATATGTTTCTTCCTCATCGCCATCTTCTACATAAAGCTGGAAATGATAATCATCCGCCAGCGCAGCCGGATCATCGCTTATTACTTCTTTCTGTATATTCACATTGGATCTTGGCACTACAGGCAGATTAAATTTGAACTTACAGTTAGACGCACCCGCCCCACGCTCCATGTAGAAAACCTGAATGGAATGCAGGGAATAATTGGACAATGTGTTTCCACGAAAATAAGAGTCCGGCAGGGACTTGTCGGCCTCCAGCATCTGTGCCTTTATGGTTGTGGGTGTACTGTACTCTGTACCGCTCACATTGACTGCAACTTCACCTGTGGAAAAGTCGATATACCCTGTATGGGCATCATGGATACCGCCGATGTCCAGCACCAGCATTCCATCGATAAATACCCACATGTTATCATCCCCATTGACTTCAAAACGCATGGGGGTTCGCCCTTCTCCCCGCATACCGTCTTTCGGCTGGGTAAAATTCGCCTGCAGCTTCATGCCAAAAAGGAAATTATTGGTGTCCTGGGTCAGAAATAAGGGTTTGCCGTAGCCCGGATCATGGTCAAATAATGCATTGCCAAATTCATCATAGAAGTTCACATTGGCAGATAATTTGTTGTCGGCAATATCATTGAAGGGCATAAAGTTACCCCTCATATAAAAGAAGTTGGGTGCATTCTGCACTGTGCCGATCTGATTATATACCGTAAAATCCGTATCATTCAGTCTTGCATAATTCTCAAAACTGCTATAGTAAAACGTCTCGTCCTCAGCATAGGCAGATTCGAGGAAAAGGTGATTGGCATCGACTGCTTCAGTAACATTGCCATTTTTTTGTCAAAAGCAGTTTTCAGCGCAGAGCCGTCCTTTAGTACGGGATAGCCCTCCTCATCCAGTTTTCGTTTCAGCAGGCCCTGGGTTACGCTGCCATCCCCATATTTGCCTATCTTTATGGAAAATGGTAGTTCGTCGTAATCAAACACAGTCATTTCCACACCCAGTTCTTTACTGTCTATGGTCTCCACGGTAGACAGGGTATTCTCGGTTGTCGCACTGTAGATCAGGTATACCTGCAGGATGTTGCCCTTTTCCCAAGTACTGTAGTCCGCGTCATTGCTGCTGTACTGGATTTTCCAATCGTTTCTTCTCAAGTAAGATATGTTGTCTCCCATCTGACTTTCCAAACGCGCCACATGATAGGTATAGTTTGGTATGCGTGTCGCATAGTCAGATAATGTAACTTTTGCATCGCCGTCTACTTTCTGAGTTGTCTCGGTCCTTACTTTTAGTGGCTTCCCGCTAGGATCTACGTAATGGATCTCCACGCTGTTGGTGGCACTATCATCCCCCCAGTTTCCCCATCGCAGCAAAAAAGAAGAGGCAGAGACCGCCTGCGCCGCCGAGGCTGCAAATAGCTGTTGGGATTCTTCCAGAACTTCCGTTGGTGTGTCACTTGCTTCTGTATTTTGGTTGTCTCCCATATTCTCTACATCTTCTTTTTGATTTGTTTCCTCCGCAGGCTCCTGGCCGTCGGTTGTCTCATTATTTTCTGTATTACTGCTTTCCTGGGTATCTCCCGGTTGTGAAGATCCTTCGCTGTTTTGGGTGTTGTCGCTATCGGCGGTGTTTTCGGTGGTATTGTCACTAACAGTGTTTTCCGTATTACCACTGGCAGTGTTATCGATAGTACCAGTGTCACTGACGTTGTTATCGATGGTACCATTGTCGCCGGGGCTTGTAACGCTCTGGCTATTGCCGGTGTCAACTTCGTCTCCTGCGGTTTCTGTAGTCCCCGCCTCTGTACTTTGTTGTATACTCTTTGTGTGTGCCGCATCAATATTCATTGATTCTTCTGTCCCTGCTGCCCCATTTTCCTCTATCACCGTATCATTGGCTGTCTCTCTAAGGTTGTCCCCCGCCCAGGCCACATGTGAAAACACCGTCCCCAGCAAAAGTATTGAAGACAGAAAAATCCCCAGAGATTTTTTCCACTTACCACATCTCATGATTGTCCTCCTTGCACAAAGATACTAGTATAGCCTATTATGCCCTGTAGAAAATGATACCAGGAATATTATTCTTCTCCATTTCATACTTTATTAGCAACTTTACGGTTTCATGACATGTTTCTGCCAGCCAGCCCGTACTTTATTACATGCTTTACGGTTTTATAGCATGTTGCTGCCAACTAGCCCGTACTTTACCGCTTGCTTTACGGTCTCATAGTAACTTTCCACCAGCCAGCCCGTACTTTGTCGCTTGCTTTACGGTCTCATAGCAACTTTCCGCCAACCAGCCCGTACTTTGTCGCTCGCTTTACGGTCTCATAGCAACTTTCCGCCAGCCAGC
>JAQUWF010000093.1 GCA_028692975.1 Lachnospiraceae bacterium | reverse complement strand
TGAATACGTTTTGCAGTTTTTCGGTTAATCCCTCAAATGCCATGTATTATAACTCCTCTAATATCTCAAAAGAAAGATTTTTAATTTTCTCGTCTGTGGTCAATTCATGGATCTCATTGACCTTTTCCCTGATGCTGATAAATTTCTCCACCAGATGTAGTTTGTCCTCATATTCATGAAGTGCAATATTACATCTGCGAATCATATCGTGTACGCCCTGCCGGCTGATGTTCAGCTCTGCGGCTACCTCGCTCAATGAATAGTCGTTCAAAACGACTTCTTCATAAATCTGCTGCTGATGCTTTGTCAGCAATTCGCCGTAGAAATCATACAACAGTGTTTTTTCAACTATTTCATTCATTTTCATCACCTATGCCATAATACAGGAAAAAAGAACGGGTGTCAAGTGTTTTTTCTTGACGCCTGTTCTTTTCTTTTATTTAGTAATGCATCAAGTGAAATGCTTTCAATATTTCCGTCACCACTACCGGAACAAATGCCAGTGCCAGAGAAATCAGATACAGATGTATCGGAAGCTGGGTCATACCGAAGATCATTGTGATTGGAGGTACAAAAAGCACCAGTGCAATCAGCACGATAGATAACAGGTCTGCCTTGTTCAGGTTCTTATTTCCGAATATGCCAGTCTTGAACAGAGAATTATGAGAACGCATATTGTAAGAATGAATCACCTGTACCAGTGCCAGGATCATAAAGGTCATGGTCCGTCCGCTGGTCACGTCCCCTGTTTCGCTAAATCCAATATGATAGCCCAGCAGGCATAAGACTGCAAACATAACACCCTGCATTCCTACCATAAGACCAAGGCCGTGTGCAAAAATTCCTTCGTTTTTCGGCTTTGGCGGCCGGTCCATAACATCCTTTTCCACAGGCTCCATACCCAGGGCGATAGCCGGAAGGCTGTCTGTCACCAGATTGATCCACAAAAGCTGCATGGACAGAAGGGGTGACTTGCCCCAGATGAGCATAGCCGTAAAGACGGTAAGCACCTCGCCGATATTGGTTCCAAGCAGGAAACATACGGTCTTTCGTATATTGGCATAGATACCGCGGCCTTCTTCCACTGCATCTACGATGGTCGTAAAGTTATCATCCGTCAGGATAATGTCTGCGGCACCCTTGGATACATCCGTACCTGTGATACCCATAGCGCATCCGATATCGGCGGCTTTCAGGGCAGGTGCATCGTTGACACCGTCTCCCGTCATGGAAACGATGCGGTCTTTCTTCTGCCATGCCTTGACAATACGAATCTTATCTTCCGGCGAAACACGGGCATATACGGCGATATGCTCCACCCGGCGGTCCAGTTCTTCCTCCGGCATCGCCTGTAGTTCAACACCTGTAATGGCCTCGTCACCCTCCTGGAAGATGCCCAGGTCTTTGGCGATAGCCGTGGCAGTCACCACATGGTCGCCGGTGATCATAACCGGACGGATACCTGCTCTTCGGCATACCTTGACCGCATCTCTTACCTCTGGGCGTGGCGGATCGATCATTCCCACAAGCCCCACAAAGGTCAGATCATTTTCCAGTGTCTCTGATACAGGATTCTCCGGAACCTCCTTCAATTCTTTTATGGCTACAGCCAGCACACGCAGGGCGCGCTCACTCATTTCCTCGGTAAGTTCTTTCGCCTTATCCAGATCTCCGGCTGTACACCGGTCTGCGATCACATCGAAAGCACCCTTTGTAATAGCAATAATTTTCCCATCCATGTCATGGATCGTGGTCATGAGTTTGCGGTCCGAATCAAAAGGCAGCTCGCCCACACGCTTATTCTCTGTATTAATCTGTTCTTTTGGCATGCCGTTGTTGTGGGCTGCCAGTACGATAGAGGTCTCTGTAGGGTCGCCCAGATGTGTGACCTTGTCTCCCTCAAAGGTGACAGATCCATCGCAGCAGAGAGCGGCCAGTTTTAACAGGTGACGGATATCCGTGCCGTTATGGTCTGTGATATCTTCCGTCACGCCGGAAGCATCGTCATAAGCCTGTACCAGCGTCATACGATTCTGGGTCAGGGTGCCTGTCTTATCCGAACAGATGACAGAAGCACTGCCCAGGGTCTCCACAGCGGGCAGATGTTTGATGATGGCATTGCGCTTTACCATGCGCTGCACGCCGATAGCCAGAACGATAGTGACGATAGCCGGAAGCCCTTCCGGTATAGCCGATACGGCCAGGGACACGGAAGTCATAAAGATCTCCATAATATGGATACCATCGATAATGCCGATCACAAAAACCACCGCGCAGGCAGCCAGAGCCAGAATACCGAGATATTTGCCCAACTGTGCCAGTTTCGTCTGCAACGGTGTCTGGGTATCCACCTCATTATCCAGAAGATTAGCAATCTTGCCCATCTCCGTATTCATTGCTGTGGCAGTAACTACCGCCGTTGCTCTTCCATAAGTGACCGAACAGCCGGAATACAGCATATTGACCCGGTCGCCCAGGGCAACCTTGTCTGCCACCAACACCGTCGCATCCTTTTCGGAAGCCACCGATTCGCCTGTCAGAGCAGATTCCTCCGACTTAAGACTTGCCGAAGTCAGCAGTCTTGCATCCGCCGGGATAAAATCTCCCGCTTCTAATAAAAGAATATCACCTGGGACGATCTGGGATGACTCCACAACTTCCTCTTTACCGTTTCGTTTCACACGGGCATAGGGCGCCGACATCTTCTGCAGAGCATCCAATGCCGCTTCTGCTTTATTTTCCTGCATAACCCCGATGATAGCATTTGCGATAACAATAGCCAGGATCAGACATGGCTCGAAGAATTCTTTGGCTTCACCCTCATAGATTGCTATGCCAAAAGAAACAGCCGCCGCCACCAGAAGGATTGCAATCATTACATCCTTGAACTGCAGCAGGAATTTCTGGAAAAAGGTTTTCTTTTTCTTTTCCTGCAATTTGTTCGGTCCGTACTGTGCCTGACGTTCTTCCACCTGTTTCGTGGTGAGTCCGTCCTTCTCCGATACCTGTAGTGCTTCCAAAACAATCTTTTGTTCCACTGTATATGGGTTCATGCTGTCATACCTCTTTTTCATCTACATATAACGTTGCCACAGCCTTTTCATTATACTGCGACGAAATGATTCCGCCATCGGACAAGCGGGAATAAATCCCTTTGAATTTGCCATTGTATACAAAAAGTCCTGCCATATTACTGTAACCGACAAAATCCGGTTCTTTCTGGGTGAAATAAATATTCCTTGTACGGTAAGGCGTATAATATTCCTGGATAATATACTGGGTATCCATATGCTGCATAAGGATATCTGCCCATGCTGATGTGGAATAATCCGTTCCCGCGAAAACGCCCTGGGAAGCGTAGGAATCCAGTGGTTTCACGATCCATTTATCTTTGGTCTGCAGCAGTTCCTCCAGATCAAAATCCGAACTGGTCAGAAGGCGGGTTACAGGAATATGCTCCAGCACAAAGCCCTGCTCTTCTTTTGTCAGAAGTGAAAGCGTCTCTTTCTCCCGAATCAGTTTAAACAGCCATTTGTTGTGGATGATCTGCGTACAGATCGAACCAATCACACACACGGTCTGGTCTTTGATCGCCCGGATAAAAGGCTGTACCTCATCCCAATGCTTCTCCAGATCACTGGTAACCGCACGGCGATAGACCACATCGATCTTGTGACCGGCAGGGGAATACAAAATGCCGTCTGTATAAGTCAAATCCTCGATCTCACAAATCTCCGTCTCATAGCCGAAGAATTCAAAACGCTTTTTGAATTCCGCAAATTCCGTTATGGAGCCGCCCGCCTGAAAGTCAACGATAGCCACATAGGGCTGCGCTACCTTTTTTTCATAAGTCTCATAGAGATTCATGAATTCCTTTACCCAGGAATCGAACAGTTCATAGGTATGGAAATGATAGTGTGACCGCATATGCTCATGTACGTTGTTCAGACGTATGGCCTTATTTAATTCATAATCTTCGTTCATGGCACTGGTACCGTCTGTATTGATCTCACAGAATTTGAACGAATAATCTTCTTCATTAAAGAAAATATCGAACCGTGCAATGGGCAGGACGCTGTCATACAGATTCGGCACAAGGATCAGTTCTTCCATACGTTTGGAAAAAGGGAATAATTTCCGATATTCCGGATTGTGCAGATATTCCAGAATGATTTTCCGGAAGATACCGTAGGTGGTCTGTACCACAGAATCGAAATAGTCCACTTCCTTTTTGCTGTATATCTTTGGAATATGCAGCGTGTGCACGCACCGTCCGTGATAGGCCACGGAGGAATGCTCCAGATAGTCCTTTACCTTTGCTGCAGATGCTTTACTTTCTTCAAAATGTGATGCGATATAATCACTATACTCCTCGTTGAATTTAATCATGGTGCTCCTTTGCCAATGTCTCTTCTCTGTTTACAATTTTCTTCATGGAAAGCAGATAGTCTTTTTCTCCATAACCAAGACATTCCTCTGCCAAATTGATCACATACTCCAGGAAATCCTTGACGCTCTGTCCGTAGATATCGCCCTGGAAGCCATTGATCTGCAGATTCTCCGTTGCCGCCTCGATCATAAACTGATTCACCGGATATTTCTCCGCAAGGGCAGTCAGGTTCTCTTTCCTGAAGAAGATGCCCTTGATCAGCGCCACATAACCAAGTACATACTTCAACGGCATGCTGTCAGCCACACGGATTTCTATATAATGCTTCAGCCGCACATCGCAAAAACACATAGACAGGATATGGTCAATATCTTCCTGCTGTAATGGTTTCTGCTCATACAGCTCTTTTGTAGTTTTTCTGCCTGTATAGGTAGCGTGCATTTCCCCCGGAATAAGGATCAGCGGCATATTCCAGAGATATTCTGCGTATTTACGGAATCCGAAATCTTCATCAAACAGTCCCGGCGGCATACCGCAGCGATCCTTATCCACGTTATTCCAGATATAGGTCCTTGCCATGTTCTTCATGTATGGCTCACCCTCAAAGATCGGCGTGTTATCCGTCAGTAATTTCAATGCCGGTGCCAGCAGATATGCCGTGCGGTATTTTAAGACAAAATCATCCTCACTGCAGAAATCAATGGACACCTGCGTAGACGCCGTCCCCCGCATCATATGGATGCCGCAGCGGCCGGTCTCATCAAAATACGCGTCCATATATTCATAGCGTCTTTTGGGGATCAGCGGCATGTCTTCGACTATGCTCACCGGATGATATCCAAGCGTAACCAGCCGGTAATCGAACTCTTCCAGAACAGGCTTTAAGATACGCAGAAAACTATTATAAATCTGCCGTATGGTGCTGATGTTCTCTTTGGGCGCAATGCTGATCTCGATCTGCCCTGCCGGCTCCAGGCTGATGGAATAATCGTTGTTATACATCCCAATCAGGTGCTCTCTGGCATAAATCTCCTGTTTCGGAAAAAAGCGGGCAATCTTCCTCAAGACAGCCTCCACACCCTGCGGTCCATAATAACTGATACTTTCCCTGGTCTGAGCATCCACAATAAAATGTTCGATCTCAACCCCCAGTTTCTGCACACAGTTTTCCTTGCATCCATCCTCAAAGTGTTCCGTCAATAACCTTAGATTATCATCTGCTATTTCATTCTCCACTTATTCGTCCTCGCTTCTCCTATAATCCGCAATACCGCTCGATTCCGCTTCGCTGCATCTCGCTCACGGGCATTCGCCCTATCATTAAGAAATAAGAATCATTTTCTTAATGGCATTGCTCATTGCCTTCGTGAACATTATAATCTATCCAACATATTATGTCCATACTCTATCTTCCAATGAATGCCAGCGAATGTGTATCCTCCCGGTATTTTATCGTTGCCAACACACAGCAGAGCCACGAGCACCCATATATCCAAGCAAAGATGTCCATAGTCTATCTTCCGTTGAATGCCAGCGAATGCGTATCCTCCCGGTATTTTATCGTTGCCAACACACAGCAGAGCCAGGAGCACCCATATATCTAAGCAAAGAAATCAGCGTGCGCTTTTAGCACAGGTGAAATCCACTGCCTACGGAGACTTAGAGACGAAGGCTTTCCTGAGTCTCTTAGTCGTAGTTGGCAGTTAGTTCGCCGGAGCGTTGCACGCCTTTGTGTGATATATGGGTGCTCCTGGTTCTGCGTCCCCCATGCAACGGTCCCCATACAATGTCACCATTTCAAAAATTTCTTCTTGCATTTTCCCCAAAATACGGTATAATAGTTTTTGTTGCAAGCGCTGAAATAGCTCAGTTGGTAGAGCACTTCACTCGTAATGAAGGGGTCGAGGGTTCAAGTCCCTTTTTCAGCTTAAGTCTTAATTTCATTTAAAACCAAATCATGTTGAAACCCTTAATTTATCAGGTTTTCAACATTTTTTGTTTTTTCTCAAAACTTATCATATTAAAATTTCTGCCCCTTTTCTCCCCCTTTTAATCCATAAAAAACGTATCTTGAAAATAATATACTTACCTGGGCAACTGAGCGGGACGTTCTTCCATCTGTTTCTAGTCTTGTAGAAAGAGGTGGTGCCTTATGTACATAACGTGGAGTGATCTATTTACCTTTATCATAATGATAACCGGTATTGTCGCTTTGACCATAAAAATACATAAGAAATAGACGCCCCTGTCTTTGGCGAGATTAGGCGTCTATTTCTTAGATAAATTATTTCACTGAAGCAGATGGGGTACGACCATCTTCTCAGTTGTCTTGTTAAACATATTATAGCAGTTTGTTTTGAAATGTCAAATATATCTCCTGCCTGATTCTAAAAATCATGTCTATAGTATTCTATTTTCCTGGCAATCGTATAACTGAATGCCCCGATTTTATTATAAATCCAATACCCCACAATCCCAAGCTGCTTTAAGATCAAGTTTTCCTTCTTTTGCAGGATTTCTTTAAAATCACGTGCTTCCTTCACCGGATACTTCTCTTTAATAGCCGTAATCAGGTCATTGTTACATTTGATAATCCGGTCAAAAACGGTTCCGGCAGTACCCACGTACTCACTCCTGTGTGCATCCGACCCGGCTGTCTCCGGCTTATCCAGCATCTCGGCAAGTTCCCTGGCTTTTTGGTTGGCACTGGGATGATTATAAGAATTAAAGGTTTCAATAAAATCAAATTTTTTTAAAATATCAAAATTCTTCTTCACATGGCGCGTGTGCATAGCAGCAAAAAAGCCAGTCCCATAAGGATGTGCCGGACCCAGAATACCGCCCAGATGATGGACGATATGCTCAAGGCGATTCACCGTCATGCCCCGCAGTTCCAGAAGGCGGCATTTGACCCCGTCAGGAAGGATGGCGATCATATGTCCCCCGTCGCGGGTATCGTATTCAATGCCCTTCAAAACCGTAAAGTCCCCAAGTTCATCATCCACGGCAACTTTTTGCTTCCAGGTACGGTATCCATCATAAGAATTGTGGTCTGTGACCAGCATACCGTCAAATCCCTCTTCCTTCAACTTGCGGATATAAGAAAAAATATCCACTTTCGCATCGATGGAACCTTCTTTTGTGTGACAATGCATGTCCATTTTCATTCCAAAACACTTCACTTTCTAATTGTTGAAATTCACTTTTATGCTGCAAATCTCTGCATCTGTAAAGGTACGCATATCCGGACCGAACAGGCCGACTCCGGAAGTTACAATATTATGCATATTCCCTTTTTTCAGATACCCTGCAGAATTCTCCCAAATCAGTTTACTGGTAAGGTTGGCCGGGAACACCTGTCCGTCATGAGTATGCCCATTCAGATCCAGATCCACTCCGGCATCTGCAGTCTCCTGCAGTTCCTTCGGTTCATGATCAATCACTATAATCGGCTTCGTCTTGTCCAGATCGGCAGTCAGCGCTTCGATGGACATGCGGGTTTGTTCCTCATTGCCCGGACGCTCTTCATCCCTGCGGCCAATCAGATAAAAGGCATCATCTATGAGTACCGTTTCGTCCCGCAAAAGGGTAATATCCATGGATTCCAGGTATTGTGTCATTTCCTCGTCATTTACTTTCGGCTTGCTGCTTCCGAAGGTGAATCCGGCCAGAATAGGTTCGTTGATATCGTGATTGCCATATACACAGTAAGTACCATAGGTACTCTTCATGCTCATGAGAATATTCCGAAGTTCTTCCGGATCCTGCAGGGCTTCATAACTGTTATCAAAAACATCCCCTGCAATAACAACGATATCCGCATCCTGCTGATTGACCTTATCCACCATACGCCGCATCTGTGCCGTACCCATATTGTACCCAAGATGCAGGTCTGCCACAAGGACAACATTTAGTTCGTCCCCTGCACTGCAGGCCTTGTCTACCGTCACCTCGTAATCATTCACACGAACGATCTTCGCATTCACAACACCGTAAATACTCATAACCGTAATGGACAGGAAAATCACTCCGCCCGTTACGGCAAAAGCTTTTCTGGAATGATACAGATCATTTGGAATCACTTTGCATTTCCACAGTAATTTAACAATAAGATCTGCCACAAGGGTAAACAGAATAATATAGAGGCAGACACCCAGCCAGTAATTGGAAATGTGCATGATGCCACGCTTCAGCGGCCAATCTGCCGACCAGAAAAAGCCCAGAGGCAAGGTCAGCGTCAAAAACAGATAAACGGATACATAGGTAATAATAAATCCCTTCCTGCCAAAAAATCCATGGCATGCGTGCATCCATTTCAGGCTGCGCCGTATGACATAATAATGAAACAAAAAATAAAGAGGCGCCAAACAAACAGCTATCATTGGTATACTCCGTTCTTAATCCAGGATATCGCTGAGTTCTGATAAAAACTCTGTGCTGATATCCTCTGCGGCTCCTCGGTCGAACAGTTGGGCTACAGCTGGGTCTACAGGTAATTTTGCTACTTTTGCCACCTTGTGCTCTCTGGCTATGGCATCTGTATTGCCCTCTCCAAAGATTGCATGGCGTTTGCCACAATCCGGACATTGGAAATAACTCATGTTTTCAATAATACCTAAAACAGGAATATTCATCTTCTCAGCCATGCGCACTGCTTTTTCTACAATCATAGATACCAGATCCTGCGGAGAAGTAACGATAAGAATGCCGTCCAGTGGCATGGACTGAAATACAGTAAGGGGCACATCACCAGTTCCAGGTGGCATATCCACAAAGAGATAATCCAGGTCACCCCAGACTACATCTGTCCAGAACTGCTTCACCAGCCCAGCGATCACCGGACCTCTCCAGATAACCGGATCTCCATCGTTTTCCAGTAACAGATTGACAGACATCATTTTGATACCCGTCCTGGTCACTGCAGGCATGAGGCCATCCTCGCCGCCCATGGCCTTCTGGTTTACACCAAACACCTTGGGAATAGAAGGTCCAGTCACATCGGCATCCATAATACCCACGCGATATCCCTTGCGACTCATGGCTACCGCCATCATAGAAGTAACCAGCGATTTGCCAACGCCGCCTTTTCCACTTACTACACCGATTATTTTATTTACATGGGTCAGTTCATGTGGCTCAAGAAGAAAGCTCTTTGGATCCGGCTTTCTGTCCGCGCAGTCTGACTTACATGTGGAACAGTTATTATTGCAATTTTCACTCATGATGTTCTCCTTTATGTTTGAGCCGCAGGCCAATGCGCCGCCACTCATTATTTTCGTGACTATTATACCACCCTAACTGCAGATGGGTCAAGTAAACCCTTGCTAACTCTTACGTTGTTGATGTATACTATAAACGTAACGGTTCAGTATCTGACCAGTTACGTTTCGAAAATCCGTGAAAATCGCCTGCAGCGATGGGATTTTTTCACTCCTGAATCACTTTTTTACGGTTAGTGCGGTAAATGCGCAGACCTACTGAATAGTTATCTATAAACAATTAAAAAGAGAGAGGAAACATTATGATGAATTTATATTTACCGGAAAATTATGATCCGCATCTGAGTGTGCGGGAAACACAGGAGGCTATCAAATATATCCGTGATACTTTTCAGAAAGAATTCGGCAGGGAAATGCATCTGGAGCGTATTTCGGCTCCGCTCTTTGTAGAAAAAAGTTCTGGGCTCAACGATAACTTAAACGGCGTGGAACGCCCTGTACAGTTCGATATGAAGGATATCCCCAATGAAACTATAGAAGTGGTCCAGTCTCTGGCCAAATGGAAACGTATTGCGCTGAAGCGCTATGATTTTCAGATTGGGGAAGGTCTGTATACCAACATGAATGCTATCCGCCGCGACGAGGATCTTGACAATCTTCACTCCTGTTATGTGGATCAGTGGGACTGGGAAATGGTCATCGCCCGGGAGGAACGCAATGAGAAAAAGCTGCAGACGGTTGTAAAGAAAATTTTTAAGATCATCAAACATATGGAGCATGAAGTATGGTACAAATATCCGAAAGCAGTACATAAACTGCCGGATAAGATCCAGTTTATCACCACCCAGGAGTTGGAAGAACGCTATCCGGACAAGACTCCAAAGGAACGTGAGAATCTGATTGCCAAGGAGCTTGGATGTGTGTTCGTCATGAAAATCGGCGACAAGCTGGCCAGCGGGGAGCCCCATGATGGACGTGCGCCGGACTATGATGACTGGGCTTTGAATGGGGATATTCTCTTCTGGTATGAACCGCTTAATATTGCACTGGAGATTTCCAGCATGGGTATCCGTGTGGATGAAAAATCCCTGGCAGAACAGTTGGAAAAAGCAGGTTGTATGGATCGGGCAGAATTACCCTATCATAAGATGCTTTTAAATGGAGAACTGCCATGTACCATCGGCGGCGGTATCGGACAGTCCCGCCTTTGTATGCTTCTTTTAGGACGTGTGCATGTGGGTGAAGTCCAGGCAAGTTTATGGCCGGAAGAAATGCGTGCCGCTTGTGAGGAGCACAATATTATTTTATTGTAAGATTGATTAGAACCTTATCTTTTGTACCAAAATCCTACCCAATACAAAAATAAAAACCGCTACAAGGATCATAAAAATACGAGCCTTGTAGCGGTTTTACTATTTCTTCAAACTTCGGTGTGGATTTAATGTAAATGCTGAGTAGAAGTTGTTTTATTTCATATCTCTTTTTTATGCATCAGATGGATGCCTATATGACCGATGCCAAGGATCACAGTAGATATTCCAAGCACCATGTTTTTTCCGTAAACGGCTAATAAGAAAAAGGCAACAACCGGAAGTGTCGCTCCTGCGACAGGAACACCTAACAAACTGCTATAAAAGTCCTGCATTGTCTTTTCACTTTTAAAATATCTAATCCAATAAATCTCATAGAGAACCATCAATATGAAAGAAATTACTAACCACCATGACCAGGCTGACCATGGTTTGAAATTAAAATCAGAGAAAATAAGAGCTACACATGAAACCAGAACCTCTCCGATTCGCTCAAATACCAACAATATTTTATTTTCATTCACTACATATTTTTCATAATCCTTTGGTTGATTCTTTGTCCATATAAGGTTTGGCATTATCAACATGACAAGAAAAGGTTGAATATATTCTTCCCATTTTCATTCCGTCAACCTGTAATTTACAAGTCCATTCGTGATAACTTGCGAAGTCCAATAAAATTTGCAACAATTCCGACAGATGCTAAGTATATTAAAAACAATATAACATACAATGACATGATTTGATCATTAACCGAAAATACGTTCAAATAGAAAAGCGGTGATAGATACTTAATGCCCCCAGCATACGAAATCAAATTCATGGCAATGTACAAAATCATATATATACCTACACACGCAATAGTTTTCATTTTAGTCGAGAGTGCCAGAGTGAAGTATATTGTTATGAGCCAAAATAGGCTTACGCTTGCAATTTGCAGTATATCTGAAAAAACATTTGCATCAAACAATTTACCGCTCGAAATATTTGTATTGCCACTTAACAAGAAATAGTATGACATAATACTTACAAGGAACAGCAATAGTTCGATTAAGACTGCAAAAACGAATAATGCTATTTCTTTTCCTAAATAGATTGTATGCCTGTTCCCAATCCTGTTTATGTATAACAGTAAACTTTTGTTTTCAATTTCCGTTGCCATACTTTTTGCAGTGATAGCCACTAAAATCACATTAAAGATGAACATGGATTGTGATGTTTGAAACATTGCTGCGGAAAAACCTAATGCAGTAATAGTTCCATTTCTGCTATATGTTATGACACTCGAATTAGAGGCCAGTCCAATGGCATACAACATAGGTATAAATAAAATAGTCAGAAATAGCCATGAATCCTTTCTTTTACTAATTTTATACAACTCCGTTTTGATAGTTCTTCCCATATTTCCCACTGAATCACGCCTCCATTCCAAACAGACTTTTCAGATTATTTTTTTGAATTGAAACACCACAAATAAAATGATTTTCTCGCAAAATCGTTTTTTGAATGTCTAAAATGTATGCTTCTTTTTGAAAGAATATCTTATCTTCATAAAATTGTAAGTCAGGACACTTTTCCAGCAATGCCCTTTTCGTGCCATCCGAGATTGTGCAGTCAATTTTAACTGTATATGTTTGAGTATGTTCGATTTTTTGATCAAGCCGCTTTTCGCCTTTGGAAATCATAACCACTCGATCACATATTTCAGCTACATCATCTAAATCGTGACTTGAGAACAATACTGGAATGTTTTGCTCATGAGCCATATCCACAATCGTTTGCTTGAATATTTCTTTTCCAAGTGGATCAAGACCAGCAAAAGGTTCATCTAAAATCAAAATACCCACTGGCGTCAGCAAACTCTGGCACAGGCCAAGGCGCTGCTTCATACCAAATGAAAATGCTTTGACCTTTTTCTTTCTATCATGATATAATTCTGTCTTTTTCAATAGTTCTTCAATAACAGTTTCATTACCGTGCGTTTTACTGATATATAAGAGCAGCCGCAAATTTTCTTCTGCTGTCATATAATCAAAGAACTGCGGCTCAATAAGAATACCAAACTCTTTTAGGTTTGCTTTTCTTGCTATATTCATTTTTCCTTTATAGAAAATCATCCCTTCACTCGGTTGAATGAAATCACAAATAGCGTTTAAAAGCGTGGTTTTCCCTGCACCGTTTTCACCAATAAGTGCAACAACTTCTCCCTTCCGAACCTCCATCGAGAAATTCTTCAGTGCAGTTTTCTCTTTGTAACTTTTGGTCAGATTATTGACTTGTAATATAACTTCTTCCATCTATTATCCTTTCTGCAAAATGCGTTATGGCTATCTCATGAAATATATTGATAAAACAATTCCAAGTGCGCCGACCCCCATAAATATAACG
>JAQUWF010000178.1 GCA_028692975.1 Lachnospiraceae bacterium | reverse complement strand
ATTCAAAGCCGGCCTGCGGCTCCATATCCTCCACCCGTTTGGCAAGGGCTGTGATGGGTGATGCGAAACGACGGCTGACCAGTAAGATGCAGAAAAGGCCCAAAATAAGTGACAGCAGAGATACGATCAACAATACCTGCTTGATATGGCCGATATAAGAAAACATGGTGTTGTAGTCTGACAGGCGAAGCAATACCAGCTGCGTGTCCTCAAAAGGATTGTTGTTGTTATAGATTGTCAAAGGTGCAGAAGCGCCAAATATCTTGGTGTTGCCACGGCCGGTCAAAAGGAATCCACCTGTAGGTTGTGCGTCAGCAGTACTGAGTACAGAACCGCTGCTGAAACAGCGATTGTATAAGGCTCCATTGGCAGTAATGGGAAGAAAATCCGTGGAGTCTTTTTGCTGCAGCCCCAGGACATAGCAGTTGTTTACATCATTGTCCGCTGAAGTGTTCGGTATGAGAGTGGCCAGATATTTTGTGGTAATCTCAAACCCTACCACGCCATAAGGATAACCATCCTCGCCAATCAGCGGGATAGAGTAGGAGACGACGTCAAGACCCAATTCACTCAACTGATGTGCACCGGAAAAATAGGCGAGATCTTCGCCCTCGGCTCCCATATTTTCAAAGGCAGCATTTAAGGGTTCGTAATAAAAATCACCGTCGTCTATGGAATCAAAAGAGTACTGGGCTTCCCAGCAAGAGTCCAGAGAGCAGCCGGTCTGATCGGCGATGGAAGATGGAGCACGTTCCAGAAGCAGATCCGTGGTATCCGTATAACTGCTGGTGGAATCCATATCCCGGATACACAGGCCGTATTTTTTGGCGGTGATATTGTCCGTCAGGGTATCTTGTGTGGGCTGGTCGTTGATAATCATGAAAATACCATTGACCGAATTCTGGCGAAGTGTTTCAATCAGTTCAGTGTCTATATCATTTAAAAACTGAATCTTATTCTGCTCATTCTGCAACAGTGGACGATCACCAAAATTACTTACATAGGAGGAATAGAGGTCATCCAGATAGTCGATGCAATTCCCCATATCATTCCAGTTATTATTGAAAACGGTTTCCAATTCGTTCTTCCGGTTAATCAGCCTCTGGGAGGAGATATCTACCGCATTCTGGCTCAGTGACTGTTCGATGCCTCCGTAGACAGCCACAAAGTAGAAGATACATGCCTGCAAAATCATAATGAGAAAAAGCGGGACAAATAAAGAACGGAAAATAGATTTTTTCTTTTTCTTTGGTTTTCTATTCTTCAACAAGAGTATTCACCTCATCACAGAGTTTGCTAAACCATTCATCAAAGTATGCGTCAGTGGAAAATGGAGCGACGGCATCTGCGCGGCTTGTACCGTTTTCCATGGCGGTGACCACAGCAGCGCGGTCGTTTGTGGCAGCCTCATTTAAGGCGGATTCCATGGCAGCACGGACATCTTTGCTTCCGTGGAAAGGCTTTGTGGCATATGCAGTATTGTTTTTGAAAGCATCGGCACTGAGCAGCAGGGCATTTAACATATTTTGTCCCTTAGCCGTGGCTGTATCGCCGGAGTATGCTTCTGTGATTGCTTCTTTTGTATTGCCGGTCTCCGTCACCGGAGAGTAGCCGGACATTATGGCGAAATTCAGGTTGCGGTCTGTCTCGGTCAACCATTTTAGAAATTCCACAGAGCCTTCCTGTTCGGCAGGAGTAGACTTTAGCAGGCAGTAATTGGCTCCCTGCTGTACGACTGCATTTTCTGTTGCATCAGCGAAGGGAAGTGCGGCACGTTCATATAGTTCTATATCATGTGTCGTATCATCCGCCAGAGTAACAGCCGTTGGAATATAACTTATGCCGGAGGAAGAGGAGGTCAGTGCCAGAATCTTTCCGGTCTTCGCATCCTCGGAGCGGAAGGTGGCGTAAGAACCAAAATAACCGTTTATAAATGGAATGTAATAATTATCCCAGAGTTTTTTGAAGGTATCACGGTCCATATCGACGGTCAGTTCGCCATCCTTCACCTGAAAAAGTTCGTGTCCAAGCTGATAAGAGCCAAGATAGAGGTAATTGCCGACGGAGTCGCGGCCATATAGGGCCTTTCCATCTTCGGGAATGTCCGGTGTCTGTGCGTCAGTCCATTCGTAATAAGTTTGGGCTGCCGCGGTCAGATCTTCTTTTGTATTCAAACTTTCCAGAGCAATGCCGGTATCTGCGGCAAAGGGTGCCCAGTCCGTCTTGTTGGCAGCAAATATCTCGGTAGATTTTGCGATGGGGAATTGCAGCAGTGCATTTGTCTCATCAAAGCGTCCCTCTTCCAGAAAACTTGGTATGTAAGCGGATAATTCTTCTTCGGTGAAATAACTGTCAAGAGGTATAAGTGCATCTGCCTGATCCAGAATATAGGCGGTTTCAGAGTAAACGGAGGCAAGGGAGGGAACATTCTGCGCCCCGGCCTTTCCGGCTACCGAATCCAGCAGGGAGTCGGCCAGTGTGTCCACATCGCCCTGGCTGACAGTTACAGCCACGATGCCCTTTTCGACTCCGGCTGTCGCGTTGAAATCATCAATCAGTTGCTCAAAAGCCGTCAGCTGATCGCCGTTATAGTAATTCCAGATCGTGATGGTAACAGGATTTTTGGGATCCAGTGCGCTGGCAGTTTCTTTAGAAGATGTACAACCGGAAGTAGACAGCAAGGTAACACCTGTTAATGTAATAGCACAAAGTCGTAGGATATCACTTCGTTTTCTTCTCATTTTTCCACTTTTTCCTTTCGAATATCAGTCAATATTATTAAGAGAAAATTGTAAATTTATTTGTCATAAATCGATAAAAACCTTATGAGAAATATACCATATTTTAGGAATGTCAGCAAGTAAATACAAAAAACCGGAATCTCTTATATAAGAAATTCCGGTTTTCGTGATAATGCGGAAGATG
>JAQUWF010000177.1 GCA_028692975.1 Lachnospiraceae bacterium | reverse complement strand
TTCAATCAGCCGGGTGTAGAGGCTTACAAGCGCATCATGGGGCCAAGCCTGCAGGAAGTCAAGGCACAGGGCTGAGGACGGTCTGTCCTTATGCCATAATCGTTGGTGAAAATCAAAATATTGAGGCTGGGGTTAAACCTGGCCTCATTTTTTATGGAATATTTTATGGGTTTGCCTGTGACTAACCGGCAATGGTTTTTTATCCCTTTTAAGTTTTTTCTGTTTCATGTCATGTAAAAGAACCATATTCAGTTTTGTCATCGACACCCATTTTACTATCCTCGTTGAAGTGAACTCTCACGCCGCTTCTTTGGACCTCAATCTCCGCAATCTGGCTTTTGCCTTGGGTAAAAGAAAACCAATCACTTTTTCAGTGATTGGCTCTCATTTTCATATTATCTTCGTTATAAATTTCGATTTATAGCATTTAATGGGTTTTTATAAGTTGAATTTTTAGTATAGTTCATCGGGATGCTGGTCATCGTGTGCCAGCTATTTGTCTTCACTATGAATGAGAAATTTTTTTCCGAAGTTTTCATTTGCAGTGCTAGTGCAGAATAGCTTCTAAAATGGTAATAGGTCCTTTGCCGCAAATCCGTGTGTGGTTCAGTGATGATCTTAATTTTATTTTCTGTAACAATTGATTTCTGCGGTTCTTTTGTTCGTAAAATTTGCCTGTATCCATCTCATTATCTCTTTCATGATTTTTAAAATTTTACACTGTGATTTCTATCTGATTTTTTTCTATTCCAACAACACAGCTTTCATAGTAACCATCGCCTGTTGTTCGCGGTCCGCTAAGGACATCATACCCGTCTGCACATAATTTTTCTGTTAATTCATCAACCTTTTCTTTGCTTCCGACGCTAAATGCAATATGTATATATCCAGTCTGATTTACTTTTTTATCAACATGCTCCATTTGTGGTTTGTTCATTATTTCAAGTCTTGCTCCGTCCTCAAATGTCAGGAAAAAAGATTTAAAATTCGTGTTTTTATTATGATAGCCTTCATTTGCTGCAGCTCCCAAATATTTCACAAAAAATTCCTTTGCTGCATTTAAATCATCTGCATACATGGCAATATGCTCAATTCTCATAGTATTCTCCTCTTCCTCTTACATTCTTGTTTATGCCGCATTTTTATCTTATAATATGATTATATAGTCTTTCGGAATTAAATATAGGGTAATTTAATCAGTTTTATATGATAAAACAGTCAAAATGGAGTTTATATGAAATTATCTATTTGTAATACAAAAACAGATACAAAAGGTCGGGAGCTTCTTGAACACGGAACAGCGCTCTTTCCTATTTCTTGTTATGAGGATGATTTGGTTGTTTCAAATGTTCCTTGGCATTGGCATGATGAGTTTGAAGTCCTTTATGTGATTGAAGGCAGTGTGATTGTGTCGGTTGGAACTGATAAATACACCTTGGCAACAGGGGATGGATTTTTTATCAATTCAGGAATCCTTCATTCTGTCACAAAAGGCAGCACGGCTAAAAGTCAAATTCGTTCCGTCGTATTTCATCCACGCATTGTTGGAAGTGGATTTGACAGTATATACTGGCAAAAGTATATTCTGATATTGTCAATATTGGTTGACACTTTTTCCACAAGGGCTTTCAACACTCAGGCCATCTGCTTTTAAGAAGAATAATATTCTTGCCGCTTAACCATTGGAGGATTCCCTCCGTTGGCAGAGCAGATCCGTCGATTATTCCAGTAGCTCATGAAATACCGCCAAATCAGTACTTTGAGTTCTTCTACAAGCATCTTCTTTGTGTTGTAGCGGTTATAGAGCAGCTCCGATTTCATCCGAGCCCACATGCTCTCACAGCGGGCATTATCATGGCAGCGACCGCCAGCACTGTTCATGCTCTGAAGAATCTTATGCTGGGCAATAGCATCACGGTATTGCTGACTGGTGTACTGCGCACCACGGTCAGAATGCAGGATAGCACCTTTCAGGCCTGGATATGTCATCATAGAATTATCCAAGGTTTGTACGCATAGTGATGCGTTCATATTCGTATCCATGGCCAGACCAAGAACGACAGAATCAAAACAGTCGAAAATGGCAGAAACGTACAGCTTCCCATCGGCAGCCTTTATTTCGGTCATATCCGTAATGCATTTTGTGAGAGGCGTTGCCGCCTTGAAATGGCGCTTCAACAAATCATCCGATTTGCGAGCTTCCCGATCTGCCTTGGTGATTCCATTTGACTTTCTGCATGGACGATGAGTTAAGCCAATTTTCGACATAACCTTATATACCGTACTTTCACTAGGGATAGGAACGCCATCAGGCTTTTTGAGACTCAGGGCTTGGTACATGCGGATCCTGCCATAAGTGTCATTGTATTCGTCTTCTGCACAGACGGCCATCATGGCATCCACTAATGGCTGATACTTCCAGGGACGATCCTTTACAGATAGATATTTATAGAAGCCCTGCCGGCTAACATGAAGTATCGAGCAGTAAAAGCGGATATTTCCTTTAAGCATGCCATCTTCAGTCTTGATTGCAATGAATTTCATTCTTTGGTTTTTACTGACTTCAGACGGCTCGCGGCGAAAAAAGCGCTGGCTTCCTCCAGAAAATCATTTTCTTTCTTAAGACGCCGGATCTCTTTTTCCTGTAATTTCAGCTTCTGGCGCAGCTGAAATAGTTCCTCGTTTAATGTCATTGCTGATTCAGGCGTTTTCATTCCAGGACCTAAATCCAATTTGCCAAGACGGATCCCCCGTACCCAGCCATAAACCGTGTTCTTGGGTATACCTAATTCTATCGCTGCTTTTGCCTGACCAATTTCCTTGGCCAGCTTTATTGCTTGAAGCTTGTATTCCCTGTCGTATTGTTTTCCTGTTGACATTTTTACATCCCCCTTGTCCTCTGATTATTATATATGAAATCCTTGAGGATAGGGTGTCAACTTTATTTATACAACATCA
>JAQUWF010000092.1 GCA_028692975.1 Lachnospiraceae bacterium | reverse complement strand
AAGCGATTTCTTTTCCGGCACATATTCCTGCAGGATCTCCAGTGCCTGGTCAGCCATATGAGCCGTCCGTTCAAAGGTAGCACGGCTTCCCGCCACATCCATCTTTTCAAAAGATGGATCTTCACCAGCATCCGGAATGATTTCCATACTGCCTGTTTTCTGCAGTTCTTCTAAGATTCCTTTTCGATTCTTTTTCAGCGCACAGATACTTATTTTTTGCATCTGCAATACTGCCATGTGAACTTCCCTCCTTTACCTGTTCAATTTTTGTTACACCAACCCGGAGATTATTTGTTCAATGGCCTGGTTTTCTTTCCCTTTCGCCTGCTCGGTCAGCGTCTGGATATCCTCCTTGACTTCCCGCAGTGCCTCTTCCATCTGGGTTGCCCCCCGCGTCTGGGCCTGCTCCAGGTCTTCCTGGGCAGCGCCTTTTGCTTTTCGGACGATCTCTTCTTTTTGCTTTCTGGCTTCTTCCGTCGCCTTCAAAACAATCTGATCCGCCTGTGCATGGGCATCCCGGATAATCTGGTCCGCTTTCACTTCTGCTTCCTTGACAGCTTTCATAGTGTCATCTAACACGTTCTCACCATCCTTCCTTTATGAGTCGCATGGCAGAAACCACCAGCTTGTCTGTGAATCTGCCACTTTGAACCGCTACTTAATATAATACAATATCTTATGCAAAAAGTCTAGTAAATCCCATGTTATGGCGTATATTTTATACATAATTTACAAAGCGGACTTCGGTGTCAAGCAAATTCTCTTTTTTGTTTTCGGATGGGTAAACTCCAGCCGGAATGCCTCCAGACCCATAGATTCCCGCGGTCCTTCCGCCGTTTGTACAGGATTATATTTATAGTCTCCCACCAGCGGTATGCCTGCATGGGACAGTTGCACACGGATCTGGTGATGCCGCCCTGTGATCAGATGGATCTCCAGGATTTCTCTTCCCTGTGCGTCCCGTTCCTCACAGACACGGTAATGCAGGACGGCCTCCTTCGCGCCCTTGGTCCCTTTGGGCACCACCTTTGACGTGTTCGTCCGTCCATCCTTCAGCAGATAATCCACAAGTGTCCCCTCTTTTTGCGGTGCATGTCCACAAATAACCGCATGATAATATTTTTCCATAGTATGATCTGTGATCTGCCTGCTTAATTCTTTCGCCGCCTGGGGTGTCTTCGCAAACACCAGCACGCCAGCCACCGGCTGGTCAAGTCTGTGGATAATGCCGAGATAAGGCGCTCTCCCATCGCCTGTTCGCTGCGCCAGATAATTCTTCAGCGCGCTCTCCATATCCATCTGTCCCATCCTCGCCGTCTGCACTGCCATACCCGCAGGCTTCTGACAGCCGATTATTTCTTTGTCTTCATATAAAATATAGTCTTCAATATTCATGGTTTCATTATACTAGAAAGTTTATAAAAAAGATACGTAACTGTTCAGTACCTGACCAGTTACGATTCGAAAATCCATGAAAATCGCCTGCGGCGATGGGATTTTCTCACCCCTGAATCATTTTCTTACGGTCAGCGCAGTAAATGCGCAGACCTGCTGAATAGTTACAAAGATACTTTCTATCTATTGGTATGTTTCATTTCATGTTATAATAAATACATACTTTTCCATGAAATGGAGGACTTACTATGGAAGCTATGAATCCTGTCAAGATCTACAGTGCCCCGGACAAAATTACTGCAGAAATGCTTTTGGAGCTGTTGAAGAACAACGAGATCCCCGCCTACAAGCAAGGGCGCGGAAGCGGCGGCTATATGGATATCTACGCAGGGAATTCCCTTTTCGGAGAAGATATCTATGTGGATAAGGACGATGCTGCGCGGGCATCCCGGTTGATCCAGGAAGTCACGGCAGAGGCAGAACCATTGGACGAAATCTTTCAGGAGGATGAGACCGCTCCATCCCCCAGCACCACCCGCACCCCCATGAGCCGGCGCCGCCTGTTCAGCATCATTTTGCTGGTCTTTATGGCCATCAGCGGTATCTTCGGCGTAGTCATGCACTATATCCTGCGTTAACCGGCGCAGGAAAATGTTCTGTATATTCTCAAATGCTTCTTGACACGAATTCTCACTTTCGGTTATACTGTTTAAAGTTCATAAGGGAGTAGTTAGCGTGAATACGTTGTAAGTCAACAATCTCGATTGCAAAATCTGGCTTACATTAAATAACGAGACTTGTGTGCAGTTCTTACTGTACATCTGTCTCGTTTTATATTGGATTGTGTGCAGGGGTACGCAATCTTTTTTATTGTAATATTGCAAATTGGAAACACTAAGGAAAACGTAAATGAGGAGAGAAAAATGGAATATGTTTTATTATTTTTAGGTTTTATATTATTGATTAAAGGTGCCGATTTTTTTGTAGACGGCGCTGCTGATGTGGCGCGAAAATTAAAGATTCCAAGCATTATCATCGGTCTGACCGTGGTCGCCTTTGGGACCAGCCTGCCGGAAGCCTCCGTCAGTATCACCGCAGCCATAAACGGCTCCAACGAACTGGCTCTGAGCAACGTGATCGGCTCCAATATCTTTAACCTGCTGATCGTTGTGGGTGTCAGTGCCGCACTTCGACCCATTCTGGTGCGTAAAAGTGTGCTGAAGTTCGACTTCCCCTACTCGATTCTGATCACTGTCGTACTGCTGCTCATGTGTATCCCTACTATGTTTCAGGGTAGTGTGCAGTCCGTGATCCAGAAGTGGGAAGGTTTCGTGCTTCTTGCATTCTTTGTTTTTTACCTGATTATCACAGTCCGTTCTGCGCTGAAAGCCAGAAAGGAACATGTTGACTCTCCGGAAGATAATATTTCACATCCTACCTGGCAGATTATCGTATTTATCATACTGGGGCTGGCCGGTATCGTCATCGGCGGCGATCTGGTAGTCGACAGTGCTTCTGCCATAGCCATCAGCTGGGGCTGGAGCGAGACCTTCGTGGGCCTGACTATCGTAGCTCTGGGCACCTCCCTGCCGGAACTTGTGACCTCTGTCATCGCAGCCGGCAAAGGCGAGAGTGATCTGGCTCTTGGTAATGTGGTTGGTTCCAATATCTTTAATATCCTTCTGGTACTGGGTGCCTCTTCCGCACTTAGTGCCGTGCCTGTTAACCTGTTTTCTATTTACGATATTTTGTTCCTTATCATCGCCAGCCTTGTGGTATACCTCTTTGCATGGCGCAAAAAGAACATCAGCCGCCCAGAAGGCCTTATCATGATTCCCATTTATGTTGCCTTCTTCCTGTTTATCGCCTTCCGATAGACTGGCATAAAAAACACCTCCCCAGCATTGCGCCGCATAGACGTTCTGCCCGGGAGGTGTTTTTTATATTTTATAATTCTGCAAACTCTTCAAACACAGGTTGCAATGCACAGTAGCTGTCATCAAATATTTTTTTCAACGGTGCATAGACTGCCTGCGTTTCTTTTCTACCCTCATATACTTTGTCTTTCTGCAAAAACAGATCCACTGCCTCAAAATCAGCAAACACGCCTGCACCCACACCGGCAATCACAGCCGCTCCGATGGATGTGGCCGTCTCCACATTATTTGGCGTGGTCAGTTTCGCCTGCATCACATCCGCCAGGATCTGGCACACGGTCGCCCCCTTTGCCCCGCCCCCGGTCAGGATCATTTCTGAGATAGGCAGATACTTCCGATAAGCCTGCAGGATCAATTCCAGATTATATGCGACGCCCTCCAGCACGGCACGCACATAGTCCTCTTTCTGATGCTTCATTTTGATGCCTAAGAAGGCTCCGCTGGTATCTGGATTCCACCGGGGTGCCCGCTCACCCAGCATATAAGGAAGAAAAATCAGATTCTTCGCCCCCGCCGGAGACTTTTCGATCATCTGATTCATAATATCATAGGGATGCTCCTGATTCTTTGTCTCCGCCTCGCACAGAGCATGACGGATATAAGAATAAGAACTGCCTGCTGCCTGCATAGTCCCGCAGGGCATATAATACCCCGGGATCACATGGTCAAAGCAAAACAGCGTCTGATCCTCGTCAATAAACTTTTCCTTCATGGTTCCGCCGATCCAGGCAGAAGTCCCAAAGGTGGTAAACATCTCATTCTCATGGACACAGCCTGCACCCACTGCAGAACACGGTCCATCACCGCCGCCACACACGATGGCCGTCTGTTCCGAAAGACCGGTAGCCTGTGCCGCCTCTGACGTCACATAGCCTGCCACGTCTGTGGAAGTATGTATCTCTGGAAAAAGTTCCCTGCGCACTCCCGCCGCCGCAATGATCTTTTCCGACCAGCAACGGTTGGACAGATCATAGGCATTGGTCCCGGAAGCATCGGAACAGTCCGTGAGAAATGCTCCTGTCAGGCGGTAAATAACATAATCCTTTGCCTGCAGCATGCGGTAAGCCTTCCCATAAACCTCCGGCTCATGTTTTTTCATCCACATTAATTTCTCAATACTGTAATTAGGGCTGAGCCTGTGTCCTGTGATCTCATATATGTTATCCGCTCCGATTTCTTCATCCAGCTGTGCAGCTTCCTCCACAGATCTTCCATCCGCCCAGATAATCGCCGGATACAGTGGTTCCCCTGCCTCATCCACCAACAGGCAGCACTGCATCTGTGCCGAAAAAGAGACTGCAAGTACCTGACTTGCATCCACCCCTTCCAAAATCGTCCTCGTCGCCGTACACACTGCTTTCCACCAGTCCTCCGGGTCCTGCTGTGCACAATTATTTCCAAAATAATCCACCTCATAGGGTATGGTGCAGCTTTTCACCAGCTGTCCCATAGTCGTAAACAAAGATGCCTTATTCCCCGAAGTCCCCAGATCATGGGCTATCAAATATTTCATATCTTCCTGTCCTCCCGTTTTGTACGATATCTGCAAATTCCATACCCCTATTGTGAGAGTTTTCCTAAAAAGTGTCAATGTAATATTCTCCGTTTTTTGTAATTCTATATTTACACACGACGAAAACGGCCACCGCGCGTATACTTGTACAATGCGATGGCCGCTTTACTGTTCGTCGTTATTCAATTATATACCTCTCATTCGTAATCAGTTAATAGTTGTTTCTATTCCCTTTCGAATATTTTTTTACTATATAACGTATTACTATTCAATTTTTTAATCCTATATTTTATCTATATGATTAATTTTTATTTTGATTCCCTGCTCGTCTATCTTTTTTCATTTCAAAAGATATTCTTAGAAAGTTATTATATAATCTTTCATAATTACATTTTAAGTAATTATCTTCATAAGGAAAAGTATTACGGTAAAAATAAGTGCTTTATGTTTATTTTATCTCTTTTCTTTATGGTTTGTGGTAATTATTCAATATAAGTGCCAGCTATTATATCCCAAATCACTTTGCCACTTATCATTTTAAAATGATGTCATATGGCTTTTATCCTATGATATTGTGATTGGTCTTTCTTGCAAGGAACTGCTATGCCTTACCACTCTTATATTGAAAGTTTTTTGAAATTGGATCTTCTATTGTTCCCATTGGACTCTACCTCCTGTTTGAGGTCTCTAATCATAACCACTATTATCTATTCTGAACCTTTCGGGTTTTAAAATAAATATGTAAATCATTTCCTCTCTCTGGATTTCTCGTCTCCAGATAGTTATTACAATTTGTTGGTGGTTATTTATTAGATGTTGTTTTGTTGTTGACATCAATATACCAAAACCCAGTCTAATTGTCAAGCATTTTATCGAATTATTTTAAATTAATTTTTAATATCATATTATTGTATTAATTGTAGTCGCAATTCATGTTTTTCATGACAATTTTGACAATTCAAAAAAATGTGCCGGGGCGCCTTCCGCCTCCAGGACGGGACTCCCATTGCCAAGGTTTTTTGCCTTCGGAGTGAGCGTTATAAAAACTTAGGGTACAGATTCTGTACCCTTAGTTTTTGTTCGCGAAACGACAGGCAAAAAACCTGGCAATGGGAGCCCCGCCCTGGAGGCGGAAGGCGTCCCGGCACATTACACTACCTACATTACCCTCTGTAATAATTAATCAAACATCCCCTCAGGATAATATCACGTTCATCATCCGTGAGTTCACCCAGCTGTACGGTGAATTCAGTCATGGCGCCGTCTTTTACAACATATGCCTTAATATCCGTCACCTTATCTTCCACTGCTGCCCGAATATTCGGTACAAAAAGGTAATCTCCATTTTTAAACGGCAAATCCCCAGCAGGAATCAGGAATGGGAGCATGCCCCAGTTGATCAGGTTCGAACGATATCTCTTCGTCGCATACTCGGTGGCAATGTTTGCCCAGCCGCCCAACACCTTCTGGCAGGAAGCAGCCTGCTCGCGGGCAGAACCGTCACCTGGCTTCACAGCGAAGATGGTGCTTCCCACACCAATATTTCCTCTGCCAACTTCCGGATAATCCCTGTTAATGGTTGACATAACTGGTTTCAACTCTTCCAGCGCATCCAGCGGACATGTGTCTGCCTCGATGGCTTTCTGGGCTACCTGTACGGCCTTTGCGCGGCCTACGTACTCCGGATCCTTGCGGGACAGGGTAAACTCTGCCAGTCCCAGCGGATTAGAGCGGTAAGAAGAAGTCTCGCCTGACGGGATCAACTCGTCTGTGGTGGTAACCGGATCATGGATCTCAGATACAACCTTCAGGATCATATGCTCAGGAAGGGCCGCCATAGCAGGCCAGTCCTTGATATTCGGTCCGAACTGGATTTCCACAGAAGGATCTGCCGCGCCCTTGCTGTCAAATACACGGTTCTTATAAATATTATCATCAAAATAGTACTGCGGCTTGCGATACTCTCCTGCAAACTCAGTCGCAGGGGTAAGGAAGCCTTTGTTGGCTGCGGTTGCAGCGATAGAACGGGCATCCATAAGCGCAACGGAACTAATCTGGCCGTTCTGGATCTTGGAGCCTTCACGGTTCGGGAAGTTTCTGGTAGAGTGACGGATACTGAATGCATTATTTGCAGGTGTATCCCCGGCACCAAAGCATGGTCCGCAGAATGCAGTCTTAACGATGGCACCAGTCTCCATGAGGGTCGCCAGTGTGCCGTTTTTCGCCAGTTCCATATAGATTGGCGTACTTGCAGGATAAACGCTCAGAGTAAATTCATCACAGCCGATGCTCTGTCCCTTGATAATGTCAGCCGCATCACAGATATTTTCGAATCCGCCGCCGGCACATCCCGCGATAATACCCTGGTCTACATATAATTTGCCATCACGCACCTTACTGCGCAGGCTGTAATCGATCTTGCCGTCCAGGCTGACTGCGGCACGTTTCTCCACATCATCCAGAATATCTGTCAGGTTCGCATTCACTTCATCAATGGTGTATACATTACTCGGATGGAACGGCATAGCTATCATTGGTCTGATCTCGCTCAAGTCCACGTAGATCATGCCATCGTAATAAGCCACCGCACCAGGATTTAATTCCTTATAATCCTCCGGACGTTTGTGAATCTCGTAGAATTCTTCGATTTTCTCATCCGTCTTCCAGATAGAAGAAAGACAGGTCGTCTCTGTAGTCATAACATCCACACCGATACGGAAATCAGCGCTTAAGTTTGCCACGCCAGGTCCTACGAATTCCATTACTTTATTCTTTACATAACCATTTCCAAAGGTCGCACCGATGATGGCCAGGGCAACGTCCTGGGGACCAACGCCAGGCACTGGTCTGCCTGTCATATAAACACCGACTACGTCAGGTAAATTGATATCATAAGTCTTGCAGAGCAGCTGCTTTACCAGCTCAGGACCGCCCTCGCCCATAGCCATGGTACCCAGGGCACCGTAGCGCGTATGACTGTCAGAACCCAGAATCATCTTTCCGCCGCCTGCCAGCATCTCACGGGCGAACTGATGGATAACCGCCTGATGAGGCGGAACATACATGCCGCCATATTTCTTTGCGCAGGTCAGACCAAACATATGATCATCTTCGTTGATAGTTCCGCCCACGGCACACAGAGAATTGTGGCAGTTGGTCAAAACGTAAGGCACCGGGAACCTCTCCAGTCCGGATGCTCTCGCTGTCTGAATAATACCTACGAACGTAATATCATGGGAAGTCAGCTTATCAAACTTGATCTGCAGCTTCTCCATATTGTCTGAGGTGTTGTGATTTTTCAGGATACCGTATGCGATGGTATTCTGCTTTGCTTCTGCCTGGCTTGTGCCCTGTGGCGTCTCGGTCACAATATCCGTACCGTTTACCAGATAAGCACCTGTGTCAAATAATTTAATCATAATTTATCCTCTCTCGTTTCTGAATTTCATATAATTAACCACCATGGTGGCAATTTTAAAGGTTAACGCATCATCAAACTTGCGGATATCCAGCCCTGTATCCTTCTCCAGCTTCTCCAGCCGGTACACCAGCGTATTGCGGTGCACATAAAGCTGTCTCGCCGTCTCTGAGATATTCAGGTTGTTCTCAAAAAATTTGTTGATGGTGACAATGGTTTCCTCATCGAAAGTATCCGGCAGCTGTTCGCCGAAAACCTCCTGCATGAACATCTTGCACAGAGGAATCGGAAGTTGATAGATCAACCGTCCGATGCCCAGCTGACCATATGGGATCACGGTGCGTTCCGCATAAAAAATATGCCCCACCTCAATAGCCAGTTTCGCCTCTTTGTAGCCTCTGGACAGATCTTTCAACTCATTGCAGATGGTACTGTAGGACACGCGCACCTGGGACATGGCCTCTGCATTGACCATATCCACGATCATATTCGCCACATCTTCCATCTCTTCGTAGGTGTCCTTATCTCGCAGATGCTTGATCAGGATCAGTAGTTTTTCACCCACCTGGACAATGTAATCCTTCGTCTGGGGCGTGAACAGATGCTGCAGCGTTTCCAATGCCGCCGTGTCCTGCTCGTACTTAGTCTCCACGGCAAAGATCACGCGCCGCCCTTCCGTATCCACATGCAGTTTGCGGGCACGCCCATACATTTCCGCCTGCGGTACCTGATCCAGCAACAGGTTCTGGATAAAATTAGACTTATTATATTTTTCCCGGTAAGCATTGGTCAGCAGCTGTATCTGGTTCAGGACTTCCGCCTGCTCTGCCTCGCTGTCTGCTCCAACCTGAAACGTGATCCCCGTGACCCGCTCCAGATCTTTCAATGCCTTTTGCATTTCCGGACTGTTCTCCATATGCCGCATCCTCCGGCTTCTTTAGATTATACTTTGCCTCACTAAACGTTCTCATTATACCATGTTCGCCTGCTTCATTAAAGCCCTTTTCTCTTAAAACAATATAAATAAAAAAGGCGTAACAGGTTTCCCCGTACGCCTTTGCATGATTTTTAAATTAGTTTGTGATCGTCTGCTCTGTCTCTTTGTCAAACAGATGAACTTTTTCCATATCCAGTGCGAACTTGATGTTATCGCCTGTTCTTGCTGTAGTTCTGGAATCAACTCTTGCAGTCATCTGGTTTCCTGCATAATCAAAGTACAGGTAAACTTCAGCACCTAACAACTCGTAAACTTTGATTTCAGCTTCGATTACGCTGTTTGGAGAAGCTTCGATGAACATTTCTGTATCATGTACATCTTCAGGACGAATACCCATAACAACAGTCTTTCCATCATATCCGCCGTCTTTGAGTGCTTTTACTTTGGAAGCCGGAAGAGCCAGTGTACGTCCGCCAACAGTAGCGGTAGCTTTGTCACCACTGATCTTGATCTCAGCATCCATGAAGTTCATCTGAGGAGATCCGATAAATCCTGCTACAAACAGGTTCGCTGGCTTGTTGTACAGGTTGATTGGAGAATCTACCTGCATCATATCGCCGTCTTTCATAACAACGATACGAGTACCAAGTGTCATAGCCTCGGTCTGGTCATGTGTTACGTAGATGATAGTTGCGCCCAGTCTCTCATGTAATTTAGAGATCTCGATACGCATCTGAACTCTCAGTTTTGCATCCAGGTTTGAAAGAGGCTCATCCATAAGGAATACCTTAGGATCACGAACGATAGCACGTCCCATAGCAACACGCTGTCTCTGTCCACCGGATAAAGCCTTTGGCTTACGGTCTAATAATTTCTCCAGGTCAAGGATTCTTGCTGCTTCTTTAACCATCTCATCGATCTTAGCCTTCGGAACTTTACGAAGTTTCAGGCCGAATGCCATGTTATCGTATACAGTCATATGAGGATACAGAGCGTAGTTCTGGAATACCATTGCGATATCTCTGTCCTTCGGCTCTACGTCGTTCATAACCTTGTCATCGATCTTTAATGTACCGCCGGTGATTTCTTCCAGACCAGCGATCATACGTAAGGTTGTTGATTTACCACATCCGGAAGGTCCTACGAAGATGATAAATTCTTTGTCGCCAATCTCCAGATTGAAATCTTTTACTGCTTCAAATCCGTTTGGATATTTTTTATTAATATGCTCTAATGATAAACTTGCCACTTGTTTTTCCTCCTATAGAAAATTGTTCTCTGTTTTTAACTACTATCAGTATAGTAAAGTTCCCGATTTTCCACCATGTTCGAACCTCACAAAGATTTTTCAAAATCCATGTGCAGTTTGACGGAAGTCACGCACCGATCTCTGCAGATGCCTCTTCCTCCGCTTTTTCCAGCTTGCTCTCCTGCAATTCCAGCAATTCCTCCATATTCATAATGCAGACACGGTCAATGATATAGGTACAGCGGAAACGATAAGGCCTGCCGCAGGACTCAAAAATCATCATCAGCTGATCCCCGTCCGCAGTGATCTGCTCCAGCATATTCGGCATGACCATATCCATACATTCTTCCTTAGAATAATCCACATCATCCCCCACATAATCATAGATCAGCATATGAGAGCTGCGCCGGGCACCGTAAGATTGGGCAAAAAGCACCTTATCTTTATAGAAGGTAATGCCCTGAACCTCATCCGCGATCTTGGCAATATGAATGGGGCTGGCGTACTTCTGAGAGTCATCCTTCGGCTCTTCCTCCCCATCGCCACGATGCTCTGTGTCTAATTCACCGCGGGCATTCAGGCGGTATGTCTGCACCACGCCTCCACTGTTTTCACTTCTGGAAAACAGTCCGATATATAATTTCTTATCATGATAGGTAATAAAAGAAGCCTCCGCGATCTCTTCCAGATTGTACAGAGAAGAAAAATGCAGATAATCCTCCTTATGACTCATATAATATTTTTCCAGGGCCGTGAGCGTGAATTTACCCACCTGGGATGTGTGTCCCGACCTGAAGCATACCCATATATTCTGAAATTCCGGATCATATGCGATGCCTCCCACATGGGCCTTGCCGTTCAACATGATGCTCTTCACATATTGATGGTTCTCTTTATCAATAACATAAATAAGGGAATTGTGCTGTTTTTTGTGGCAGTAGGCACTGACCAGAATATATTCTTCCGTAGCGCAGACGCCCTGGGGCACCATATCGATGCACCGCTTATCTGCAATGGCTTCTTCCGGAAGTCCCACAAGCGTAGAGCGGAGTCCCGGTATAACGTAAGTCCCCTGCTTGGTAAATGTGCACAATTCCTGAAAATCTTCATAATCACTCAGTTTACTTCCCATAGCCGCAGCTGTCTTGTATACAGTCGCATTGGCATTGGTCACAATCTCCGGCGGCACATATGTGATTTTCTGCACAATGAGCATAACCGTGACGGTAACAGCCATAGCAAATAAAACAGTATTCCGCAAAATCATAATCGTATGTCTCATGCTGTCTCCATTCCTTTCGTTCTTTCAAGTATAGCACAAATGTGGCGGTTATGTTATAATGATTTTTACGTAAAAAAGGAGATTTAAAATGAGAATATGGGGCAAGATATGGCAGGATAATCACCTGCTGCGGGACACGGTCATCACCGACGATACGGAGGACTCCCGCACACATAAAATATTCAACGCTTTGGCTGAGATCTGCTACGAGATGGACCTGCAGAAGCCCATCTGGCTGGATTCCAACATCGAAGAATTCCAGCGTCTGGGCAAGACACGCTTTCACCAGGATAATTTTATCGAACAGATCGAATTTGATTATCTGGAAATGCATATTATAGAAGAATAAAGTCGGTCACACACAAAATGCAGCCCGTGGATTTCCACAGACTGCATTTCTTATTCAAGCCATAAATTCCCGTATCACATCCCGCATGACCGCCTCTTCTTCCGGTGTCATGAGACGGGAGAATCGACTGTCCCCGGAGGCGGCTGTCTCCTGGATGCCTTTCATGACCTTATCCACCTGCTTTTCTTTCTTCACGGCAGGAGCCAGGACCTTGTCCACCGTCTTGTCACGGTTCTTGCGTCCTACCATATCCAACATATAGTCGCCTATGACCGAAGTCAATGTGCTGAAACACAGATATTTGTCAAAGGCCGCCAAAAGGACAACCGCCCCTGCGCCCAGACCAATATACAGAATCACCTGGCTCACCGGTGCTTTCGCCTGCAGGATAGCCACCAGTGCCAGCAGCATACTGAGAAGCGACAATCCGCCTGAGATCCAGGCCACGGTACGAAGACTGTGTGACAGTGCCTGATAACTCTTCCTGTCCGTCACTTTCTTGCGGATTTTCCATGTGACACCCTGCATAACAGCAAGTCCCACTATAAAAAATCCTGTCAATGTATAAAGAAATATCTGCGATTCCAAAAGTTTTTGCAACATAATCCTACCTCCCTTTTATTGGTAAGGTTATTTTATGCTGTATACTTTTGTTTTAGAACCTGTCAGGCGATAGTTTTTACCATCTCTTCCACCAGATTTACCGTATGGCGGATAGCCTGCTTTTCGAAGGTTGGGTAGTCCATCGTCGCACTGTTATCAGCCTTGTCAGAAATGGCACGTATGACTACGTATGGGATTTTATTCAGATACGCGGCCTGGGCGATGGCTGCCCCTTCCATCTCGGTACAATATCCGGCAAAGGTATCCACGATATCTGTTTTCCTGGCTGCGTCCGCCACGAACTGATCTCCGCTGACCACGCGGCCGCGAAATACCTGGATGTCCGGATTCACCGCTCCGCAGCATTTTACCGCGAGATCTATAAGGGTCTCATCCGCCGGAAAGGAGAATGTGTCCATGCGCGGAATCTGTCCGCGTACATAACCAAACTGGGTGGCATCCATATCATGCTGCAGGGCATCCGTGGAGATGACAATATCCCCGATGTTGATCTCGCTTTTCAAGGATCCGGCGATACCTGTATTCCAGATCGTGTCCACGCCAAAATCATCCACCAGTATCTGAGCGCAGATCGCCGCATTTACTTTCCCGATGCCGGAGCGAACGACCACCACGTCCCGATCCGCCAGTTTTCCTTCGTTAAATTCCATGGAGGCCTTAGTGGTCACCTGTACCCAGGTCATTTTTGCCTTTAACTGATCAACTTCCTCTTCCATAGCTCCGATGATTCCTATTTTTTTCATTTTATGCTCCTTTTTTATTTATCTTTTTCTTTTTTTGTCATACTTGCGCTTATTATAGCATAATGCTATAATCGTTTACAACTTGTTGTAACTATTCAGGAGCTACTTGCAGCGGATAGTTCGCACAGCGAACGGTTCTGGGGTTTGTAATCCTGAACAGTTACTATATCTTTAAGGAGGTAATATCATGACATATAAAACAAGAGGAACCTGCTCACAGTCTATCAGCTATGATGTGCTGGACGGCAAGGTGCATAATGTAAGTTTCACAGGTGGCTGCAACGGCAATCTTCAGGGAATCGGCCGTCTTGTGGAAGGTATGGACGTAAACGAAGCCATCTCCAAGCTGGAAGGCATCAAATGCGGTTTCAAACCCACATCCTGTCCGGATCAGCTGGCTCAGGCTTTGAAGAGTGCAATAAAATAATTATTTACGGCAGTCGTTTAAAACAGGTGCCCGCATTTTGATATGCCCCCTGTCAAGTAGACAGGTTAAATATCTAAAATAAGTGCAGATGAACGATCACACAGATTTGTGTGGTCGTTTTTCTATGCACACCATTTTTCTTTATATTTCTCAATTCGTTTG